>CAZLYS010000041.1:11496-12214 GCA_964563415.1 uncultured Halomicronema sp. | reverse complement strand
ACTTGACAATATTTTCGTGTTTCTCGCTGCCGTGCTGGTGATCTTTATGAACGCTGGCTTCGGGATGTTGGAAACTGGCTTCTGTCGTCAAAAGAACGCGGTCAATATTCTGTCTAAGAACTTGATCGTGTTTGGTCTGGCAGTTATTGCTTTCTGGGCTATTGGTTTTTCCTTCATGTTTGGGGGAGGAACTGGCTTCATCGGTGGTGGCGGCTGGTTTTTGACAGGCACGCCTGATGTTTACGGCCTGGAAGAGGGTGCGGGCTTAACCATCGATACTTTCTTCTTGTTCCAGGCTGCGTTTGCGGCTACGGCAGCCACCATCGTGTCTGGGGCAGTTGCTGAGCGCATTAAGTTTACTGACTTTCTGATTTTCAGCATATTGCTGACAGGCGTCTCTTATCCCATTACCGGTCACTGGGTTTGGAGCGGCAGCGGTTGGTTAGGAGCTGCTGGCTTCTCTGACTTTGCGGGTTCTACCGTAGTGCACTCTGTGGGGGGTTGGGCTGCATTAATGGGTGCGGCCTTCTTGGGACCCCGGATTGGTAAGTACCAAGACGATCGCGTCAATGCCATTCCCGGCCACAATATGAGTATTGCCATGCTAGGGTGCTTAATCCTGTGGATTGGCTGGTACGGCTTTAACCCTGGTTCTGAGCTAGCTGCAAGCACTGCAGTTCCCTTCATTGCTGTGACGACGACGTTGGCAGCAGCGGCC
>CAZLYS010000041.1:11245-11469 GCA_964563415.1 uncultured Halomicronema sp. | reverse complement strand
TTTCTGCAACCTTTACCGCTTGGGCGCTCAGTGGTAAGCCTGATTTGTCGATGATTATTAACGGCATTTTGGCTGGCTTGGTCGGGATTACGGCTGGTTGTGCAGGTGTTAACTACCTGGGCGCAATCATCATTGGTTTGATTGCTGGTGTGATTGTCGTCTTCTCCGTTGGCTTCTTTGACAGCATCAAGATTGATGATCCAGTCGGTGCTATCTCCGTACAC
>CAZLYS010000041.1:0-11235 GCA_964563415.1 uncultured Halomicronema sp. | reverse complement strand
GTTTGTGGTATCTGGGGCTCGCTAGCCGTTGGCCTTTTTGCTGTCGAAGGCGGCTTGTTCTTCGGTGGTGGGTTTGCTCAGCTCGGTGCTCAAATCCTTGGGATTCTGAGCATCGGTCTCTTTACAGTGGTCTTCACTTCCATCGTTTGGGTCGTCCTGAAGTCGACTCTCGGTATCCGCGTTTCACCAGAAGAGGAAATGAAAGGCCTTGATATTGGTGAGCACGGTATGGAAGCCTACAGCGGATTTTTGAAGGACACAAGTGACATGGGTGGTATTTCCTAGGGCACATCGTGTCTCAATCAAACCTAATCATTAGTCGCTGATTTTAGAGCGGCGTTCAGGGGTGCTGGAAAGTTTCCAGCACCTCTTTTATATGTATGGCAGAAGCGGAATATTCTCCGCTGAGATTTGGTAACAAATCCTTAATCCTCAGGGAGTCTGTCTGTCAGGGTGATTTACAGAAGCGTATGATTGGCCTAATTGTGCGGAAAAAGTGTCATTCTCTCTGGACAGTCCTTTAGCTGCTGAGTGCGAGCAGCTGCGTCTAGTTTGCCTCTGGCTGTTTCAACTAGTTCACTGCATCCATGCCTAACTCTGAGTCTGTTGTCGAGCTATTGCTGCAGGCAATTCCTCAACTGCGATCGCAACTCTTTTTCAAGACATCCCTAACAGCTCTTTCCCACGCGATGGAAGATCAAGTCCTCGCTGGGCTTGAGCAACCGTTAGTGATTGCGAGTTTTCAGCAGGAGCGGTTTTATCGACAAGAGGCTAGTCGCTACCAACGGATTGCTGACATCAGTGATCAACTTTATGTTTTGTCAGCGGCCGGTACGAGCTTTGACGATGCGGTTGAGCACTATGCCACCATTACCTTTGAGACTGATGATGCCCTGAGTCAGGAATGGCATTTAGTCGTGATTGGTGCAAAATATAGTGCCTGTCTCATTTGCCGCGAGCGCGATTCCGTAGCTGATGTGGCGCTGACGTCGACCCCTGGTGCCCCTGCCTTAGACCAAACTCGCCGCTTTGAAGGCATTTGGACTCAGGAGAGCATCACTTGTCACAAAGCTGCCAACCTCTTGTTAGATCGGATCGCTGGGTATGATGCTGCCCTAGCGCCCAAAATTCAGGCAGCCAAGCAGCGCTATCAACTGTTAGCTACCGCCACAGAAACCGATATCGAGATTGGCTCTGGGGTCGACCCCTTTACCCAACGCTTAGTGACCTATTTGCAAGCCGGTCAATATAAACTACTCAAGGCATATCGCGCGATCGCGGTCAAAGAGCGGCGCGAACGCCTCGTCAATTCCATCACATCAGCCATTCGGCGATCGCTTGACCCTGAAGAATTATTCCAGATCACGATCCAAGAATTGGGTTCAGCCTTGGATATGTGCCGCTGTATTATTTACCGCTGCCATACCGAGTGGCCCGATATCGAGATTCGTCATGAATTTCGACAATCTGACACCGCCTCACTACTAGGGGTGGAATGGCCAGTTGTTGATAATCCTCTGCTAGACCAGATCAAAGTCGAGCATGAGATGCTGGTGATTGCCGATACCCAGGCTCCACCCCAATCTTTAGCGACCGCACTTGACGCGGTTAACTACTTAATTGAGGAATGGCACATTCGTTCCTGGGCTTTAGTCCCTCTGGTCTATCAGCAACGACTCCTCGGCATGATTGAGCTGCATCACTGCCAAGACATGCCCCACCAATGGAGTGAAGACGATCTAGCGCTGGTCGAAGCCGTGGCTGCGCAGCTCAGTGTGGCGATTATTCAGGCGGATGCCTACGCGCATTTGCAAGATTTGAACCAGCAGCTAGAGGCGCTGGAGCGTACCCGCAGCAACTTAATCGCCATTACCGGACACGAGTTGCGGACCCCCTTATCAACCATCCAAGTTTGTTTAGAAAGTCTAGCGACAGAACCCGATATGCCCGAGCAGTTGCGCTCTACGATGCTCACTTCGGCTCTCGATGATGCTGAACGCATGCGGAAACTGGTACAAGACTTTCTCACGCTGTCACGCTTAGAAAGCGGTCGTATCGAGTGGAACTTCGAAGCTTTATCCTTATCCGAGTGTTTTGACTTGGCTCTCAGTAGTGTTCAAGCCCGGCAAGGCAATCAGCGCCTTGATGTTGAAATTAGCGTGGAGCTTCCCCCTAAGTTGCCAATGGTGAGAGCAGATGGCGAATGGGTCGTCGAAGTCATTGTGAAGTTGATGGATAATGCGTGCAAGTTCACCGATCCTGGCGATACCATCACTGTTTCTGCCCGGCGCGTTGATGAAGACATGATTCAAATTACGATCGCTGACTCTGGTCGAGGCATTGAACCGTATCGGCTTGAGGCCGTGTTTGATCGCTTTTATCAAGAAGAAGGTGCATTGCGTCGCACCACTGGCGGCACAGGGCTAGGGTTAGCCATGTGTCGTCAAATTGTCGAAGGGCTAGGCGGTCGCATTTGGGCCACCTCCGAGGGCAAGTCCCACGGAAGTCAATTTCACTTTACATTACCGATTGCTGAAGGTCGGGCTGCTCTACATGTGCGCCATGAACGAGGCAGTCTTGTACTCGATGATGTCAACGAAGAAGACTTGTCTCTCAGTGAACTAGAACGACGCAATCCCTATATCTTGGAATGAGGCTAGTGTCGGCTCTGTGAGCCTATTAGCCTGCTCTTATAAGTGTGATTACAGCCTGGCGGAGAGTGCGATGAACAGCCTTGAGTGTTCTGAACATAGTTTGCTATGGCAAGTTGCAGTTTGATCAGGTCACCCTGGATAGCTGAAACAAATCTCTGACAAGCACTATAACCGTCCGCAGTTTGATCCAAACAGTCCAGATCTCTGAACCCCTTATCCAGAAGGCTTCTTGTTTCCGCCTTCCGAATTCTGCCTTCCGAATTCTGCTATACAAGTCCGAGTTCCGACCTCCGCATTCTGCTATATGCCTGAGGTTGTTAGTGATTAATCTGAGGGCGATCAATCCTTCAAGAAAGCACCTTGACACAGTATCCAAAAGATGGATGCTTAACTGAAACGAGGGCAACTCTGAAGAACTGTTACTTTTCCTCAATAACTCGATAAACGCGACCTTGGCCGGTGATAGGATGCCTCAAAACGGTTGAGAGAAAACGTTTTATGGCAGAAACTCTGACTGGACAAACTCCTAAATTTGGTGGCAGCACTGGTGGTCTGTTGACAGCAGCAGCTGTTGAGGAAAAGTACGCAATTACTTGGACTAGCAAAAAAGAGCAAGTCTTCGAAATGCCTACTGGTGGTTCCGCAATCATGAACCAAGGTGAGAACCTCCTCTACTTGGCACGTAAAGAACAATGCTTAGCATTGGGAACTCAATTCCGCACTAAATTCAAGCCTAAGATCCAAGATTACAAAATCTATCGGATTTATCCTAGTGGTGAAACTCAGTATCTGCATCCCGCAGATGGTGTGTTCCCTGAGAAGGTTAATGAAGGGCGCGAGCCGATTAATAAAGTTGACCGCAGTATTGGCAAAAATCCTAATCCTGCGACCATTAAGTTCAGTGGTAAAGAGCCCTTTGAGGTTTAATAACCGGTCGACAGTGTCTTCATAAATCAATCAAATTTAACAGGGTGTAGCATTGCTATACCCTGTTTTGTTATCCGCTTCACAGCTGGCACCCTCGCTGTGTCGTCTACCTAGTTCATTGTCCCTCTACTATGTCTTTCCCTTCGTTTGAGCAGTTCCAAAACTTAGCGACCCAAGGTAACTTTGTGCCGGTTTATCAAGAGCTGGCAGCTGATTTAGATACGCCTGTCTCGGCCTGGCATAAAGTTTGCGCTAATGCTCCTTATAGCTTTTTGTTGGAATCTGTTGAAGGCGGCGAGACGTTGGGCCGTTATAGCCTCTTGGGCTGTGATCCGCTCTGGGTTTTGGAAACTCGTGGCGAGACGACCACTCAAACCTTTCGAGATGGCACGGTGAAAACCTATGATGGCGATCCGTTTGCGATCTTGCCGCAATGTTTAGCTCCGTATCAACCCGTAACGCTGCCCGAACTTCCCCCTGGCATTGGGGGATTGTTTGGTTTTTGGGGCTATGAACTCATCCAGTGGATTGAGCCCACAGTGCCGGTGTATGACCGTACCGATACAGACCTACCGGATGGTCTTTGGATGCAAGTAGACAGCTTGCTCATTTTTGACCAGGTGAAACGCAAAATGTGGGTAATTGCCTATGCTGACCTACGTCAACCGGGCAGCGATTTGTCAGCAGCATATCAGACTGCTTGCGATCGCATTCAGACTTTAGTTAATCAACTGACAGCGCCTCTGCAAGGGTTGTCACCGTTAACCCAATGGCAGTCTGTGAACGTGCAGCCTGCTGCTACGACGCTGCACTACACCAGCAATCGGACCCAGAGTGAATTTTGTGAGGCCGTACATCAGGCGAAGGACTACATTCGGGCGGGCGATATTTTCCAAGTGGTGGTATCTCAGCGACTATCAACGAGCTATCAGGGCAATCCGTTTGACTTGTATCGCTCTCTCCGGTTGGTCAATCCCTCGCCGTATATGGCCTATTTTCACTTCAAAGACTGGCAACTCATTGGGTCAAGCCCCGAAGTCATGGTGAAAGTCGAAAATGACCCACGATCGCCCGACCAAAAGATTGCCACCGTACGGCCGATTGCCGGTACACGCCCCCGGGGCAAAACCGCGATCGAAGATGCTGATTATGCGGCTGACTTGCTCGCAGATCCCAAGGAAATTGCCGAGCATGTCATGCTCGTTGACCTAGGTCGCAATGACTTAGGACGCGTGTGCCGCAGTGGCACAGTACAGGTTGATGAGTTAATGGTCATCGAGAGATACTCTCATGTCATGCATATTGTGAGTAATGTTATTGGCCAACTAGCCCCCGAGAAAACCGCCTGGGATCTTCTAAAGGCCTGCTTTCCAGCGGGTACAGTGAGCGGTGCCCCCAAGATTCGGGCGATGCAGATCATCCACGAGTTGGAACCTGGCCATCGTGGCCCCTACTCTGGGGTCTACGGTTACTACGACTTTGAGGGGCAACTCAATACGGCCATTACTATTCGCACGATGATTGTGCGACCAGAGCAACCAGGGCAACATTGTGTCAGCGTGCAGGCAGGGGCCGGTTTAGTGGCAGATTCTGTCCCAGAGTCCGAGTTTCAAGAGACCTTGAATAAATCTCAGGGAATGCTCACCGCAATTCGCAGCTTACAGGGGGGGGATTTGGCGTAAAGTTGGCATTCTGAATTTCAATCTAAAACTTAATTGGCATATAGATTTTTGATGGGAAGTTACTGTTTTGGCCCTGCATCCTCTAATCGCGCTTACTGCAGAGAGTACGCTAAATCTCAGCCATGATTGGCGTTAGAGGTCATGTCCCCAATTTATAAAGACGTCAATCGTTGATCTGTGATCGCAAATTTCGGATCTTAAGATACTGGGACTACTAACTCCGACAGATAAGCACTGCCGAATATTAATCTGTCTACACCTATGTAGAGATATGATGTTGAATCCCGACTGATCATTGTGAGTCTGAGACATCAGTGAGTTAGGCGGGTACACTGTGAATATCTAAATTTGTCTACTATCGTCTAGACGTTTTGTCGGTCTTTCCTGAACTGGCCCGATGAGTGTGTAGCCTGTAGTTCAGCTTGATATCGGCAACATCCGATCTCTTGTATGACAACAGTTTTGCGCTAGCGTAGCTTGCCAAGAGCTTTATGGCGCAAGAGTACTTCAGTTTGTTTTTTGATTGAAACCCAACGGGAGAACATGTTTGATCCCAAAGTATTGAGCGAATATGCCCTCTCTCACATGGATTTTGCCACGGAAAGCATTCAAGATCGTTTGAACTTGTTTCAGACTTTCAAGCGGTTGTATGAGCAAAATCCAGCACTGCTGAGTGAAATCCTCAATTTAGCGACGCTAGATAAGCAAATGCCAGTACATCCTGGCAACTTTTCTTACGTTTTGGGTCTCGTGACTGATAAGCAGGCTTTGCTGATCACGAATGTTTCAGAAGGTCGCTCTCAAATCTTTCTGCAGCCACAGCTGAATAATCAGATTTGGACGTTTGGTCGTGATCCAAATAAATCTTCTCTGCCGATTCGCGATCGCCGCCTATCCCGCTGTCACGCCGCCATTCGCTATGACAGCACCTGTGGCTTTATTTTGTATGACCTGGCCAGTACCAATGGCACATATGTTAATGGTGTCCGCATTCGTCAAAACCATATTTTGCAAGATGGCGACTTAATCCGGTTAGGCAGTATGAACTTTGGCTTTTTCACTGGAGCTGAATTTCGTCGGGTCGGTGAAACTCCACCAGAGGTGTTGCAGTTGATTAGTGAGTCGACTGTGCCTCCAACATCACCGATGGATGATGACAATATGCCTGAAACAATTTCAGATGATCAAGCACTCCCGCCTAATTTAGAGCCAACTTTGCACTTCATGAATGGCACTGAGTTTTTGCAGGAGTAGAGTATTGTTCACAGGATCTAGCCTTGTACTCAGTTAACTTTGCTGGCTACCGGGTTCACCTTGGGCGCTAGGGATCGTCGGAGCCTGAAATTCAATACTGCTGGGTAAACGGTGTATTACTCAAGTTATTTCACAATTTTTGTCTGAGTACTCAGGCCTGCTTCCAGGTTTCGACGATGACGCGTAACTCTTGTGGAGAGTGTACCTGGTAGGCATTGATCCCGACACTTTGAGCGACTTCGACATTACGTGCACTGTCATCAAAGAAGGCAGCCGTGTACGGAGTGATATTGAGGGTGGTCAAGACGTGATGAAAGATTGCCGGGTCGGGTTTCATGAGACCGATCTTGTGGGATAGAAACACTTGCTCAAAGGGCGCGTAAAAATCGTAGCGATCGCGCAAACGTTCATAATGGGCGGAGTTGGTATTCGATAGCAAGGATAGGTGATATTGCTGCTGGAGCTGCCTTAAGATCTTATCCCAGCCTGGCATGGGAGCCTGGATAAATTCCAAAAACTCATGTTGAACTTGTTCAGGAGACGACTCTAAAGCAAATTCCTCAATGAAGTCGTGGGCAAATGTGTCGAAGTCAATACGCCCTGATTCAAAATCGACAGTGCTGCGGGCATTAATCCAGAGATGATGCAGCTCATCAATCGGCACTGAGCGTCCGAGTAACCCACTCACGCGCTCGCTCCACTCTAACTGCACCAGCACACCGCCCATATCAGAAATGATGTGCGTGATCATAGCGATCGCGGCTCCTGATATTGAATCTTTTACAATCTGCCGCAAAAGTTACGACGAAGCAAGTCAAGCGGTATGGAGAACAGCAATTATAAGGTTCTTGTGAAGGCCAGAAAATTTAGACCTAGCATCTTTAAAGTCGACTCGTTCTCATTTCAATTCAGCTCTGATAAGTCTGGCTATAACTGCAATAAATCATCTGCAGCTATCGTGAAAGTTGATATTCGAATTTTCAGTAGATTCCATATTTTGTTATTTGAACTTCCAAATGAGGGCTTTGAAATCCTTTTGCATCAATGTCTACGCCTCAAGTTTCGAATGCCAACTGTCATCCTTTATGCTCCTGCATACAGTACTGTTTTTTTACCTTTATTGATTTCTAAGGCTTGCTGTCTTTTCCTGGCTAAATTCCTGGAAAAACTCCGCTATTTACTGGAGAGAAATATGAACAAAGGGGAATTCTCTGACTGAACGTTTACGCATTCCATCATCTTTATGAACAGTCGTCTTCAGCTTAACCGTCAATGGCAACAGCATTGGCACCAATTCACTCTTAAGGGGGTGGTTGCCGTTGCTGTGGGCCTGATGACGGTAGCTTGTTCTAAAGAAGTGAACACTTCTGCCCAACCCGTCGCTTCAGAGGATGCGGTGGTCGCGACCGCACCGGAAACGAACCCTGCCGAAGACAACAGCAGCCACACACCAGACAGCACTAAAGCGAACCGTCAAACTGCCCAACCCTTACAAGCTACTGGCAGCCAATACGCAGAAGTTGGAAACGACGGTGAGCCGGATGAACCCCTCACAGCAAATATTGAACGACTGAATCTGGAATCTGGAACGCCTTACGGAGAAGTGCGATCGCTCGTGATGGCTGAAGGCTGGGTGCCCTACACCGAGGCGGAGGGCGCTATTCCCAACCTCAACAGCCGCACCGTACAAGAATTACATGCACAGGGATTCAAGGAAGCAGAAACCTGCTCTGGCACAGGTCAAGGCTTTTGTTCTTTCCTATTTACACACATGAATCAGCTGGCGTTTCCCGATGCTCGGTTAAAAATCATTACCACCCCATCCCTTGGCGAGCTCTATGGCGAACCCAACTTTTACGGCTGGGATATGTGGGACTACGAGCCCGTCGCCAGCGGTACCTCTAAAGATGACAGTCCCAACTATGCCTATCTAGAAGCAAACGCTACCTATGAAACCCAAAAATTCAATACCGCTTTGTATGTAGAAGTGCTCGCGCAAGAACAGAACTGCGTACTCGTCGGTGACTGTACCACTTCCCAATATCTGTTTGAAGATATCTTGCTAACCTTTAGCGTGGGGGAGTTTGGCTCTACCACCATGGCCGTTATTCCCCACGCCTCGGTATCCAAAGCCCAAGCCCTGAACTATGCTCAAATACTGGATGTTGAGGGTGAGATTGATTTTGCCGACAGCATCATGGCTAGCAACTACGAAGGTGGAGAACTGCCCCCCGAAGGCGTGAGAATGACCGAGAGTTTCTTTACCATTACCCCACTAGCAGAAGGGGAGGCCTCGACAAAAATGGTGAGGCTGATTGCCAGACCCAATGAAGGCATCTTTCGGGTCGAATTCGAGTTCGCTATGCTCTAGCGCAGCCATCAATGGCGAGCATCGGTTTGGCTCAAATTTGCCTGCTTGCGATCGCGCTAGCCAACGGATGAAAAGATCCGCAATGATGGGGTCATGGATACTCGATTCACCCCCATCATTGAGTGGTTTGCGCGACAGGGCTGGCAGCCGCTCCGCTTTCAGCAGCAAGTCTGGGAGGCCTATTTAGCGGGCCAGAGTGGCCTGATCCAGGTGCCGACAGGCTCAGGTAAAACCTATGCTGCCGTGATGGGACCTTTGGCTGAAATGCTGGAGACTCCTGGCAGCGGCTTGCAACTGCTCTACATCACCCCGTTGCGGGCACTGTCGCGAGATATTGAGCAATCGATTTGCCGCCCGGTGGCAGAGATGGGCTGGCCGGTGCAAATCGAGGCCCGCACGGGAGATACCAGCTCTCACAAAAAGTCGCGGCAGCTGAAAAAAATGCCTGATGTGCTGATTACGACGCCAGAGTCACTGTCAGTCATGCTGTCTTACAAGGACAGTCAAAAGCGATTTCAAAGCTTGCGGTGTGTCGTGTTAGATGAGTGGCATGAACTGATGAGCTCGAAGCGCGGCACCCAGGCCGAACTGGCGCTGTCACGGCTGCGAGAGCTGACCCCGAATCTGCGGACTTGGGCCGTATCAGCAACCTTGGGCAATTTGACTGAGGCTGCTCAGACGGCGGTGGGGCTAGGAGTTGAGCCCGTGATTATCCAGTCTGATCTGGAACGAGAGACAGTCATTCAGAGCATTTTGCCCGAATCGATCGATAGCTTTCCCTGGGCGGGGCATTTGGGTCTGCGTATGTTTGAAGCGTTGGTCGCCGCCCTGGATATCGACAAGTCGACGTTGATTTTTACCAACACGCGTAGCCAAGCCGAACGGTGGTTTCAAGCACTGCAATTCGCTGTACCTGATCATGAGGACGAGATTGCGCTACACCATGGCTCGATTGATAAGCAAGAACGAGAAGCAATTGAAGCTGGGGTCAAAGTCGGCGATATCAAATGGGTGGTCTGTACGTCGTCGTTGGATTTGGGGGTGGACTTTCAGCCCGTTGAGCGGGTGGTGCAGATTGGCAGTGCGAAGAATCTGGCGCGACTACTGCAGCGGGCCGGGCGTTCAGCCCATGTCCCCGAAGGCACGTCGGAAGTGTTCTTTTTGCCGACTAATGCGTTGGAACTGCTAGAGATTTCGGCGTTTCGGCGGGGGCTAGCTGCTGGAGCGATCGAAACCCGGCGGCCGCGCCATCAACCCTACGATGTGCTGGTACAGCATTTAGTCACGTTAGCCTGTGGTGATGGTTTTGAGCCTAGCCAAACGCTGGCCGCGATTCGTCAAACGATCGCCTATCAGCATCTGACCGATGAAGAATTTCACTGGGTGGTGGAATTCATCGAGAAAGGGGGCAAATGTTTGGGAGCGTATCCCCGTTATCAGAAAGTGATGATGGAGTGCGATCGCTACCGAGTTACCGACCCCAAAATCACCCGTATGCATCGCATGGGCATTGGCACCATTACGGGCAATCAGGCGGTTAAGCTCATGTACACCAACCGTCGAGAAATCGGCATGGTGGAAGAAAATTTCGTGTCGCGCTTGAAACCTGGCGATGTCTTTTTCTTCGCCGGGCGACAGTTAGAGTTCTTTCAAATGAAGGACATGGTGATGTATGTGAAAAATACGCGCCGTCAATCTACCGTGACGCCCACTTGGGGCGGCGGGCAACTCGCCATCTCCGATACCTTGAGCACCCATCTGCGACAAGAGGTAGAGCTGGTGCGACAACCCGGCGATTGGCAGCGTGAAATTCATTGCATCGCACCGATTTTAGAGACACAGGCGCGGTTGTCCTACATTCCTACAACAGATGAGCTGCTTGTGGAATGCTGCAAAACGCGTGAAGGGCAGAATCTTTATGTGTTTCCGTTTGAGGGGCGGTTCGTACACGAGGGGTTGGGGTTTTTGTGGGGCTATCGGTTCGCGAGGCAAAAAAGCGCAACCTTCACAATTTCAGTCAATGATTATGGCTTTGAAATCTTAGGCCCTAAGGGCTATCCCTTTAAGGAACTGTTTTCTGATGAGTTCTTTAGTCTGGAAAATTTGGAAGCGGATATCAAGGCTAGCCTGAATATTTCAGAACTGACCCAGCGCAAGTTTCGAGGTGTGGCACAGGTGGCAGGACTCGTATTTAAAGGCTATCCCGGCTCACGCAAAACCTCGGCACAACTGCAGGTGAGTGCGTCTTTGCTGTACGAAGTTTTTAGCAAATATGAGCCCGATAATTTGCTGCTGAAACAGGCTGAGCGTGAAGTCCTGGAAGAGCAATTGGAGACCCATCGGTTGG
>CAZLYS010000040.1:0-12239 GCA_964563415.1 uncultured Halomicronema sp. | reverse complement strand
AATAAAGACGTCAGGGTCAAGGCTTAAACCGCCGACCAAGATCTCCCAAAACTGCTGCCAAAAAGTGCCGTCCATACACGCTTCCAACTGTGCCCAATCACCCTATTTCTCTGCTAACTCCACCCAGTTCCCCCGCTGCCTAAGTCCACAGATCGTCAACCTATCTAGTTTGAGAAATCCTGCAGTACTCATTCGATACGAGAGCTCTGAAATTAGTTTTAGAAAATGTTTGCCATCGTATTGTATGAGGTTATTTGCTTGATTCAGATTCACGCCAATCCCTTTAGCCTCGCTGCCAAGACAGAGATCGCGCGGATCTATTTTTCTCAAATCAGTGAACAAATTTCCGCGCTAAACTCAGACTGTTCGCGAGCAGTGCTCTGATCAACCATTACCCGTCCTAAAAGGAGATTAGTCACGATGTCATTAGTGATGAAGTTCATCGGCGGTTTGATTGGTCTGCTCGTGGTGATCTTTACACTGGGTTTTGTGTTGCCAAGCGCTGTCCATGTGGAACGGGATACCATCATCAATGCCCCACCAGCCGCAGTGTTTCCCTGGGTGAGTGACTTTGCGCGGTGGGAAGCTTGGTCTCCCTGGGCAACCAAAGATCCTGACGCGATAATGCAGATTGCTGGGGCGGGAGTAGGCCAAACAATGACCTGGCAAAGTGATAATCCTGAGCTTGGTTCAGGGTCGCAAGCTATTGTCGAGCTAGTTGATGACAGGTTGCTAAAAACGCATTTAGAGTTTGGCGATCGCGGCCGCGCTGATGCCACTTTTAACCTGCAGCCCCAAGGCGACAAAACCCTGATCACCTGGTCGCTAGATACGGACATGCGAGAGGGTGTGCCGGTCTTGCAGCAACCCATCAGTACCTATATGGGATTTTTCATGGATGCCATGATGGGGCCAGAATACGAGGCCGGTTTGCAACAACTTCAAGCGATCGTCGAAGAGTCTAGCGAGTCGTGAGACCGCAAGCACATCGTTTTCCTTGTTTTGGACACCGATCATACAAACCGGAAGTCTGAGGCTCAGAGTGTCTTTTCAGGCTGTTGGCAATATTCCAGTTTTGCTCCTCTCCTTTGTTTCTCTATCCCAAGACTGACGAGCCAGAAAATTCTGACTCTATTGCGCCATGTTGGAAATCTCATATCGCGATCGCACAAGTTATAGCGGCATGCAGTCGAGTCAAGCACACACTGTTCCCGACTCCCTATTCCCTGTTCCCTTCAAGCAAACGAACTGTACTTGACCAAACTGCACAGGGCTATAGGAACGCATTGACATACCGACCTGGAATGTTTGAGCAGCTTCCGTAAAGCGAGGAGAATTTACACCACTGTATTATCGCTGAGAACACATTCCTACTTGGCATGATGTCGCATTCAGTCCAGGTTTTCAGTCCGTTAACCCCCTGTTTAAGTGTTTGCACCTAGGTTCTTTAAGATTCAATGTTTTCTTTCTGATGAATCAAATTAAGAGAATATACTGATTTTACGGATTGCGTCGATCCACATCAGTAGAGATTCAATATGAGAATTTCCACTGCTAAGTTTCCTCTCGTATTGACCATTAGATTAGGTGCAGTGATGTCAAGTACGCCGCCAATTACCCGGTCGACAACTCATTTCAACGTGATGGAGTCGTTAGTCGCTGACGAAGTTGAACGCCAGCTAAAAGGCCTACCGGAACGTTTAGCTAAATATCTCAAGCGTGATGAAGTTGGGACCTTTGCTCTAAATCGTTTGCCAGCCCTCTATGCAGCGAGTGAAAAAGGTTTGGAGCATCAGCGAATAAAGGCGCGACAAGAGCTGCAATTGCAAATTACTCAAGCAGTCCGTCAAGCTCTTGCGGCAGTACAGAGGGATCCTTTGCGGGCCTCTCAGCCACTGCAAATTGCCGTTCCTCATCAACAAGCGGACGCTGCCCTTGATCTCTTGAAGCAGTGGATGGAAACTCCTGAGTTGACATGGGATCAAGCCCTCAATGTATTGGCCAAGTGTCAACGCCAGCGAATCTTGGAGCAGGATAGTGCTTCACAAGGCGCAACCAAATCTGCTCCTCCCCTGCCTGATTCATCTTCTCGTCATGAGCAGGGCTATGCCAAAAAATCTAGCGAACTTAACAGTACGGCCTTGCGTCCTGGAGTTTACGGTTGTCGCACAAAGTGGATTCCGAAGCAGCGCCAAGCACAACCATGGCAGCGTCATCGTTCAACAACTTAAGCATCGGTTAAGTGGCGATGTTGCTTCGATGACTGGAGGTTGACGGCTCTCTGTTGCTGTGACGTAACTGATCTGCAATGGCGGTAGAAATATAGTCTTCTATATATCCTGACTGGTGATAAGAACCCGAAATTTATGGCGATGCTGATTGATTTGAGCCCACCTAAAAAATCAGCACATCCCGCAATTACTTAAGCGATCGCTAGGATAGGATCGCAATTCTTAGTCGTGGATGCGTCAATGACTGATATGTGTCGATATCTGCCAAGGTTAGTGGCCAGTTGTGTCCTGTTGGGCTTTGTTGTCGTCGGGTGCAGTCAGCCCCCAACCGCCGAAACCACCTTAGAGCCCCCAACTGCGGAATCGAGACAACGCGATCTCAACACTCTGCGACTGTTATATAGCCGAGTTCCGGTGACGTTGAATCCGCATCTGGCAACGGGCATTCAAGATTTTGAAGCCGGGCGAATTGTGCTCGAACCCCTGGCTACGGCTAATGAGCGTGGTGAACTGGTGCCTATTTTAGCGGCAGCCATCCCGACGGAAGAAAATGACGGCATTGCTGCTGATGGCAAATCAGTTATCTGGCAACTCAAGTCAGATGTGCAATGGTCAGATGGTGAGCCGTTCACTGCCGAGGATGTCGTATTCACCTTTGACTTTGTCCGCAATCCCCAAGTGGGAGCCGCTACAGCTCAATATTATGAAGGGGTGGAGTCGGTTGAGGCGATCGATGAGCAGACCGTCAAAATCACGTTCACCGACGTGACGGCGGCTTGGCAAATTCCCTTTACTGGGCAAACAGGCGTTATTTTGCCCAAGCATATCTTTGAGTCGATCAATGGTCCTGATGCTCGTACCGCTGAGGCCAATTTGAGTCCCATCGGGACGGGGCCGTATCAGGTTGATGACTGGCAAACTGGCAGTGTTTCTTTCATCCCCAACCCTAATTATCGCGGGGAGGCACCAGCTTTTGAAGCGGTAGACCTGGCTGGAGGCTTAGCGCCCTATGCTGCAGCTCGGGAAGTTTTGAGCACAGGGGAAGCTGATTTTGCCCACAACCTTCAGGTTGAAGTCGAGTTGCTCAAGGATCTCCAGCAGGATGGTCAGGGTGTGATCGATACCGTGTTTGGGGGCTTGGTGGAACGCATCATGCTGAATCCCACGGATCCATTTGCGGAGACAGACTCTGGCGAGCGCTCTAGTTCACAGGCCCCGCATCCTTTTTTAAGCGATGTGCGAGTGCGTCAAGCGATCGCCTACGCCGTTGATCGCGACACCATTGCTGAAGCCCTCTACGGATTTACTGGGCGACCGACAGCCCAATTGCTAGTAGCACCGCGGCCGTTTGCGAGTCCTGGCACCGTGCCCTATGAATATGATTTAGCCAAAGCTGAAATGCTGTTAGACGAGGCTGGCTGGACTGACACCGATGATGATGGCATCCGTGATCGCGACGGCCAAGCCATGGAGATCGTTTTCCAAACCTCAGTGAATCCGGTGCGGCAGAAGACACAAACGCTGGTGGCAGAAAGCCTAGAAGCGTTAGGAATGGATGTGGACATTAAGCGTATCCGAGTGGACGACTTCTTTTCTGGCGACCCAGAACAGACCAATAGCATCAATCATTTCTATGCGGATATGCAGGCTTACACCACGGGTAATGATCATCCCGATCCCACAATTTATTTGGGTTGGTGGACCTGTGACCAAATCGCGACCCAGGCAAATCAATGGCAAAAGCCGAATAACGCCCGCTACTGCAATCCCGAGTATGACGCTTTGTTTGCTGTGGCAAAGCAAGAACTGAATCCGGACAGACGCGCCGCTCTCTTTCAAGAACTCGATGCTTTGTTGGCAGCAGATGTGGCGGTTATTCCCATCGTGCATCGGGCGATCACTAACGGCATGAGCAAGAGCCTCGGCGGCGTAGAACCAACTCCGTGGGATGCAAGCACTTGGGACATCGCTAATTGGCGACGACAACCCGCAGAGTAAAGGTTACGAAGCGATCGCGCCATCTCAGGCGATGAAAACCGTAGGGTGTCATCCGCACAATGATGCACCCATGCCAGGAGATTTTCTGTTGCAGCGCCATGGTTTAGAACACGTGAAGATCGCCTTGAGGCATAAGATTTACCGAGCACTCATGATCTATTTGGTTTTCTATGAACTTTTCGAGGAAATCCTGATCAGAGTCAGGAGGACAGGTTGATATGGGAAGCATGAGTTAGAAGCGTTTAGGAACGACCTTCATTGCTTCATCTCAGTTCAGTCGCTTGATCGGCACATCCTGAGCGTCTGCCACATTTAATATAAGCTGCCCATGTTTTCGATTTACATTCTGACTTATAACGAAGAGCTGGATATCGCCGCCTGCATTGAATCGGCAATGCTATCCGATGATGTGATTGTCGTGGATTCTTGCAGCCGCGATCGCACTGTCGAAATCGCTTCTCAGTATCCGGTGCGGGTTATTGCTCATCCTTTCGAAAGCCATGGCAAGCAGCGCACTTGGATGTTAGAAAACATTCCTGCTAAGTATGAGTGGGCTTATATTCTCGAAGCTGATGAGCGCATGACGCCAGAGCTGTTTCAAGAATGCTGTCAGACCATCCAAAATTCTGAACATGTAGGCTACTACGCTGCTGAGCGGGTCATGTTTATGGATCGGTGGATCAAGCACAGCACCCAATTTCCTCGCTATCAGTTGCGCTTACTCCAACTCGGTAAGGTCTGGTTCACTGACTATGGCCATACTGAGCGCGAAGTGTGCGAGGGCTCGACGGGATTTTTGCAGGCAACCTATCCTCACTACACCTGCGGCAAAGGCATGAGCCGGTGGATTGATAAGCACAACCGCTACTCTACCGACGAGGCGAAGGAAACGCTGAGACAACTGCAGTCCGGCAGTGTGAACTGGCAACAGCTCTTCTTTGGTCAAACCGAAGTGGAACGTCGCCACGCTCTCAAAAATTTATCGCTGCGACTACCCCTCCGTCCCGTCATTCGCTGGTTTTATATGTATTTCATTCTCAGCGGCTGGCGAGATGGGGAAGCAGGTTTTGCCTGGTGTGCCCTCCAGGGCTTCTATGAATATCTGATTGTGCTCAAGGTCAAAGAACTCAAGCGTCAACAAGCGAACACGACCAAGGCTGAGAAGACGACTGCGCCAAAGTCGCTAAGGCAGACCGCTGATCAAACCCTGGTGAACTAATCCTGCAACAATAACGCGTCTCTGTAAGCATCATTGCTAGAACTCGGATAACCCGAAGCTCGGGGACATAACCATTAGCGTTACACTCAAGGGCGGCATGCATTGAGGTGTTTAGGGTACGCATGGCGGTTGACTATGATTTAGTGATTTTAGGGGGGACTCCTGAGGGCTACTCAGCCGCTGCTGCTGCGATGCGCTATGGGGCAAGGGTAGCCCTGATATTGCAGGATTTAGAGGGCGATCGCACGTCCCTCATTCACCGCGGATTGTGGCAATCAACAGCGAGTCCATCTTGGGCGATGCCCTCGCCTGCCGGCCATGTCACGTCTTGGCAGTGGGTCAAACAACGGGCGACCTTAATTGCCGACACCTTGACCCAAAACGCGGCACAAGAGCTGATGGTGAAAGGGGTAGATGTGATCGCTGAACGAGGTCAGATTATGGGTGATCGCCCTTTGACCCTGGCGACTGCGACTCGTCGGCTTACTACCCGAGCTGTGATCGTAGCGACTGGCAACCAGTTCAAGCCTCCCAATTTGTCGGGGCTAGGCACCGTTCCCTACGATACGCCTAAGACCTTCTGGCAACGGGAACAATTGCCGTCATCGGTGGTGATCGTCGGAGGTAGTCCAGAGGGAATCAGGCTAGCTCAGTGGCTGGCTCACCAACAAATTAGTGTTTCTCTAATTACCTCAAATGAGGGTTTGCTCAATCAGGAAGATCCGGATGTCTCTGGCTGGCTGGCAGCTCAGCTCCGATCTGAAGGGGTTGATTTGCGACTGGGGGCCACTGCTGTAGAGGTGTCTCATCAGACTCCAGAATCAGCGGAACCAGCGATCGCCGTGAAGTTGCCAAACGACGTGAGCACCACAGCGACCCTGGTAATCGCCCCGCGCCCAATTCCCAACACCGATGATTTAGGATTGGAAAAATGCTTGCCAGGCGATCGCCCCATAACTGTCAATGCTTTTTTGCAAACCGAACATCCCCAAATTTATCTCTGTGGGGCAGCCCTAGGCGGGTATGAACTGCCCGCGATCGCTCGACAAGAAGTCCGTTGGGCAGTTCAGAATGCGCTTTTTTGGCCACGACACCGAGTTAATTACGACGCCATTCCCTATGATTTGCCCACGCAGCCGCCGATGGCCCGAGTCGGATTCACCGAACCGCAAGCTCGGCAGCGGTTTAGCCGTGACGATATTTTAGTCGCTCGCCAATCGCTGTACTGCAATCCCAGAGCCCAATGGCAAGAGTCTACAGTCGGATTTTGCAAGCTGATCGGCCATCGTGACGGCCGTCTGCTGGGCTGCCATGGTGTCGGGCCAGAAGCCCCAGAATGGGTGCAAACAGTGGCGGCCTTAATGGCCCAAAAGACGCCTTGGTGGCGTTTAGCTAACTTGCCAACCCTGCCTTACAGCTTGACCGAGCTGCTGCGTCAAGCGACTCAACAATGGGAAAGCGATCGCTGGCAGCCAGGTCAATGGCGACGAGACTGGGCCGAAAACTGGTGTAACTGGCAACGCAGCCGCTAAAGCGCCGAAATCTGTTCAGCCAGTTGGAAGTCCAACTCGGTCAGTCCACCGGCATCATGGGTCGTCAGGGAAAGCGAAACCCGATTGTAGTTGACGATGATGTCAGGATGATGACCGAGTACCTCAGCCGGTTCGACAAGTTGGTTGACGAAAGCGATCGCTTCGACAAAATCCCCAAATGTGCGCTCAAAAAACAGCGTCGTACCATCGGTCGTCCATGCTGGTGGTAATGCTTCAATGCGCTGTTGCACCTCAAGATCACTTAAGCGAGCCGGGAGGGCATTGGCCACCAACTCTACTTCTGGCTGCTCAGCAACCGAGATAGATTTGGTCATCAAGTCCTCGCCAACAGCCCCAGGTAGCGTCAATAGCACAAGACTGAAAATTATATCCATGCAAGCATTACTCCAGCGGCACCCATGTCATTCTAATAGGCTTCAACCTGCAGATTCAGCATTTCCATCATGGCTGCTGGGTCACCAGCAGTTGCTAAGTCACTGACTAAAAGCGGCTGCTGAGGACTTGCCGAAATGCTGAAGCCTTTGGGATTTTCGATAAAAGCCGTCGCCTCCTGAACAGCTGTCGTTGCTGTGGGGCTATCAGTCGGCATAAAGAACTGCGCATTTTGGGCAATGCCGGAGGTTAGTTGAGTCTTAAACTCTTTAACATCCTGATTGCTCTGAGCCGCCATGGAGGCCAAGAGGTTTTCTACAAACGACTGATCTTGATACACAATTTCAGCAGCGTGTAGCGTGAGTGCATCGTTAGTCGTAGCCGCAGGATCGAAGTTCCCTAGCTGAAAAGTCACTTCAAAATAACCCAAGTCATCAGCGCCTAAGCGAAACTCTTCGAGGGTCATGTCACCAGAGGTCTCGTCATAGGTATATCGCGTGTCGAGGTTGAGGGAGTCGTTGTAGCCTGCCTGAGACAAAAATGGAGCGATCATCGCAACATTTGCCTGCTCGGGTTTGACTTGAATACCTTTGATCGACGCATCGAAAACCGTCGGAAAGTCGGATTGATCGTCATACTCGCGAACAATAATTTTGTCGATGTTGACGACTTGATCAGGTGCTTCTATGGGCGCAACTCGAATGTTGTTAACTGTGAGATTTTGGCCTAACAAACTGACTTTGGCACTGTCATATTCGACCACGACTGCATCGTCGACGTCGGCAATGAGCTCATCAATTCTAGCCTCAGCTGCTTTGCTGGTATAAATGCTGACGCCAGTGTAGAGGCCGATCGCGACTGCACCCACACCAATTCCGGCAACTGCCAATTTATTCATCGTTCAGAAAAGTCCTTAACCTTCGTAATTGCTGTATCAATAGCTTCAGCAAGCGACCACAGTATTCCCGAAGAAGAGCCGTAAACTTTGCCAGTCAGAGCTTATGGCGCTAGATTTCCTGGAATACGACCCATCCACCTCTAGCAAGTGCCCTCACAATAGCCAAAGACACCTCTCACACAGCGAGAGCTAGTAGTGTAGGGGACGCATTTTTGAAATTAAAGAGAGTTAAAAACCTTTCTGGGGTTAGTGTCGGTTGATAGCATTGCTTGGTGTAGTCAGAAATGCTGTTCATGATCAACAGGATCTTGCGGGAGCATGATCTCGATAGAACCCCAGAAATTTTTGCGGATGTTAAGGGGCTGTTTGTGTATTGCGATCGCCTGTCTTTTTGGGGCTATCACGGTCTTTTGGGTTGGGCATATGATCTACGAGGCGACGTTTGAAAAAGCGATCGCAGCAGGCGCATTCGTCACAGATCCATTAGCTGGAGCAGAAAACTTTGGTGAGTCGCTAGGGTTTTTGGCCACGTCGTTCATGTATCTTGTTGGGGGGGCGATTGCCGGTATCGTTACTGGTGCCCAATTTTTGCGGTTTAGTCGGCGCTGGTCACCCCATAACCGATGGCACATTATCGGGGTGTCGTTGCTAAATGCGGTGACCACCGACATTGGCACTGGAGCTTTATTGGGGATTTTGACCGTTTGTGCTGCTTACCCTCATTTGCGCAGCCCCACCTGGCCAGATGGGGATTACTTAATCACGATCAACGTCATCCTCATTTTGGGATTAGCGTTCTTAAGTGTGAACTTTGTGTTGCCTCGTTGGGTGCGTTCTTTGTCTTCTCGCTAATTCATTGTGTGAGTTAGCTGGTTTTCTTCTCAGGTTTATAGGCTTAAATCAATGACAACAGGGAGATGGTCAGAACCGACGTTAGGACCAACTTGGACGTTAGCTACCACTAGCTCCGGACTGACGAGACCATGGTCAATGGGAATTGCCAATAGCGGCATCAGCCAGTGAGGTAAGGAACGATAGGGTTTACCCGTTGGCCAACTCGGTAATAGGCCAAAGCCATCGCGCACATTTTGCAGGCCTGTTAACCGCTTAAAGCGCTGATAATAGGGAGACCACATGGTGATATTGAAGTCGCCGATGACGATAGTTGGTCGCTCTATCCCTTGTAAGTATTGGCTTAGTTGATCAAGCTGCCGATTGCGAGAATGAAAATATGTGGGTCTCACAGGCGGGGGAGGATGCGTACCAACCACTGCCAGTGACTGCCCCTGAATGGTCATTGTTGTCGTCAGGCTAGGGGTACTGTCGGCGGCGAAATTGACAAGTTCTGCTGTCGTCAGGGGATAGCGACTGTACATAACAATGCCAAAGTTATTGGTATTTCCCTCTCCAGAAAAATAAGGCAGCTCGGTTGAAAGTGTGTTGAGCTGCTCAATCCACCGATTATCAACCTCCATGAACAAGGCCAGATCAGGATTAGTCTGCTGAGTGAACTGCAAGACGGCAGCAAAATCACGATTTTGCGTATTGACATTGGAGATAAGGATACGAAAATTACCGGTGGTTCCCGTACCGAGAAAATGGGGCGGGAGATACCAAGGCAGAAGTTGAGTGGTCAGAATGGTGACGCAAGTCAGACCTAGGAGTAATGGCAGGCGGCGGCGGGTCAGGACGATCGCACCCCATCCCATCAAACTCAACAGCCAATATTGCCGCTGAAAGTGAGACAACAATTCAAGATAGAGGGGCCAGCCAAAGCGGCGGCTGAATAGGGCGATCGCGGTGATGCCCACCACGCCCGCCAAAATCACCCACGATAGACTGCTGATCAGGCGCGATCGCGTTTTAGCCATAAAACCAAAAACCCTACTCAGTGTGAGTAGGGTACACAGTTCATTCTAAAAACCGACGTTTTACGCAGCACCTGAGGTCGCGATCGCATACTGACGAATGGCTTGCAAGTTTTGCGTCAAGTCGTGACACAAATGCCGCTCAATCAGCATGGTCGGAATTGCCCGAGGGGCGCAGACAGTAATTTCGTAATTCAAGCGGGTAACTTGGCCAGAATTTTCGGCTGCTTCCAATTGCCAGACGCCCTCAAAGGCTTTGAAATCGCCTTCCACCATCGAGAATCCGATACGGTTGGGAAATTGCTCCGCCATGTCGAGTACAACCCGCGCACAGAACTGAATATTCAGAAAACATTGAGTACCCACTTGCTCTAACAGAGTGCGTGAGCTATCGGTCTCAAGGCGGCGACTGACCGTCAGGTTCGGAATAAAGTTGGATAGGTTGTCATAATCCGTCAGAATGTCCCAAACTTGCTCGACGGAGCAGGGGATGGAAATCGAAGCGAGGATCCGACGGTGGCGCTGAGGTAGCTTTTCGGTCGCGATGGACAAGTTGCCTTCACCAGACAAAGCCGCTAGCGAAGGATCATCAACAACACTTTGAGTTTCGAGCGGAGCCGCGTCAGTCATTGTGATGCTTACCGATACCTACTGCATATTAGACCCAAATCCCTAGTGATGATCAACCCCATCAAGGATTCCTTGTTCAAATCATGACTAGTATTAAAACTAATGATTGAGTCATTCATTTACAGACTACTGTTGCTCCTGGCTGTTGCATCACCGTGGAATCGCTACGATTTAGTTAAAGGCAAGATTGGTGTTCCGTAAAAACTCGAGCTGAATGGACCAATGCCAGGGGTTTACAGGCACATTCATGCACAAGACTCGACATTTAGAGCATTTGCACTATAGTACTTGGCAGGAGAATTCGTAACGAGCTATGACTGCAGCCATGCTTCAAGTTGTCGGCACTGTTAAAGGCCCTGGCGAAAGTGGTAACGAATATCTCTTTATTACTGCCGATAATCGGGATGTCAAAATTGGCGAGTTTGTTGCCTATCAGGCTCAGCAGGGGAATGAAACTCTCGATATCTTGGGAAAAATTGCCGATCGCCGTTTGATTGACCATCTGCCCGATCGCATTTTTGCAGATACGGGGATCAGCCCCGAGGCGATCGCCGCCCTAGTCGGGTTTGCCTATCCTGACCCCGAAATTTATGAGGTCACGGTTGCCGTCATTGGCTACTTTCATCCCGCCCTGGGGTTCATCAATCCTCGTCTGACGCCTGATCCCGGTGCCAAGGTATATCGGGTCGATGATGAAACCCTGGTCAAGGTCGTCAATAAGAAGCAGCCGGGGGAAATCGGCGGTGCCCATGTCGGCTCCCTCCTGCTGCGTCCCAATGAAGCGGTGCCCGTCGCCTTGGATGTGAAGGAATTAGTCAGTACCCATATGGCGATTCTCGCCGGAACGGGATCAGGTAAGTCTTACACTGCCGGGGTGCTGATCGAAGAATTGCTGCGGCCCAACAATCGGGCCGCAGTGCTCGTGTTTGATCCCCATGGAGAGTACGGCACTTTGGGCGATATGCGTGGTCACCCCGCCTTTCAAGGAGAGGATGGCTATGCACCTCAGGTCAAAGTGTTGACGCCTGATGATATTCGCATTCGCATGTCTTCGCTGGACTATTACGATGTGATGACCCTGTTGCCGAATATGAGTGATCGCCAGCAGGCCATTCTTAGCAAGGCCTTTAAGATTCTCAAGCGCCATCGCCACGGCGACTATCGGTGGGATGTGGAAGACATGATTCGCGCCGTCAATGAAGCAGACACTAGCGAAGACGAAGAGGGGAATCCCAAAATTGGCTCATCGGCTCCCGCGATCGAATGGAAGCTGGAAAAACTAGCCAGTTCCGACTATTTTCATCAGGCCGAACATTTAGCGCCCAAAGATCTGTTTGAGCCAGGACAGGTCACTGTGTTGCAAATGAATGAGATCAGCCAGGAAGAGCAGCAGGTGATTTGTGCCGCTGTGCTGCGACAGAGCTACCAGGCGCGCATGGGGACGGAGAAAAACAACGTTATTGAAGGCGA
>CAZLYS010000039.1:0-12299 GCA_964563415.1 uncultured Halomicronema sp. | reverse complement strand
ATGGGGCGATGGGGGCGATCGCGCATTTCAATAATGATGTCTACCGTTGGGGCTGGGTTGCGATAAGTCACGGTCAGCTCAAAATTTAGGGGACTGTGTGCAGCTTTACCATAGGGGATCGTGGCTCTCAGCTTCGTCAATCCCTCATCATTCTGTTCACGGCGACCCAAAGTTTTAGAAACGGCAAAACTCTATCGGTTGTGGGGTTATTCGCCATAATTGCCATGCTAGAGTCAGTGGGACGTTACAGACGAAATGATGCCTTTTCAACGAGCGAGTGGCATTCTGTTGCATCCTACGTCTTTTCCTGGGCGGTTTGGGATGGGTGACCTCGGTTCGGTCGCTTACGAATTTATCGACTTTTTGACAGAAACGGGGCAGCAGCTCTGGCAAGTGTTGCCGTTGGGGCCGACGGGGCATGGCAACTCGCCCTATATGTCTTACTCATCAATGGCGGGTAATCATCTGTTGATTAGCCTGGAGCAACTGCGCGATCGCGGTCTGTTAGAGCCCTCAGATTTAGACAACTTTCCCCATTTTCCCGATGACGAGGTGGATTTTGGTGGCGTCTTGCCAACGAAGCTCAAACTGCTGGAAAAAGCGGCGGAAACCTTCAATACTCAGGCTGACGATGAGAGCAAAGCTGAGTATGAAGCTTTTTGTCAAGAACATGCTTTTTGGCTAGATGATTACGCCTTCTTTATGGCATTGAAACGAGCCCATGGAGGGGCTAGTTGGCATCAATGGGAAGAGGGTTTGGCTCGCCGTGAAGCGTCAACGATGGCAACATGGCATGACAAACTTTCAACGGCGATCGCTTATCACAAATATTTCCAGTTCGAATTCACTCGGCAGTGGAAAGCGCTGAAAGCCTATGCCAATGAGCGCCACATTCAAGTCGTGGGCGATATGCCGATTTACGTCGCTCATGACAGTGTCGATGTGTGGGCGTTTCCTGACAACTTTATGATTGATCAAGAGACGCTGGAACCATCTGAGATGGCCGGGGTGCCGCCGGACTACTTTAGTGAAACGGGGCAGCTGTGGGGCAACCCCACCTACAACTGGGAAATCATTCAAAAGCAGGGATTCGGATGGTGGTTACAGCGGGTCAAGTCGCTGCTGGAATATGTTGATTTGACGCGCATCGATCACTTTCGCGGGTTTGAGGCTTATTGGGCGGTACCAGAAGGAGAAAAGACAGCTCTGAACGGTGAATGGGTGGAAGCGCCGGGAGAAGCCTTTTTCAACGCAGTGAAAGCAGAATTTGGTAGCCTCCCGATTTTGGCAGAAGATTTGGGGGTGATTACGCCGGAGGTAGAAGCCCTGCGCGATCAGTTTGGCTTTCCGGGTATGAAGATTTTGCAGTTTGCGTTTGGGGGTGATCACACTAACCCCTACTTACCCTTCAACTATGTGCCAAATTGCCTGGTTTACACTGGCACTCACGACAATGACACGACCGTGGGTTGGTTTGATAAGGCGTCAGAATATGAACGCGATAGCGTGCTGCGCTACATTGGGGGGCTGCATGCTGATGGCATTCATTGGAGCATGATCCGACTGGCGCTGAGTTCGACGGCGAATCAGGCGATCACCCCACTACAAGACCTGTTGGGCCTGGGCAGCTTTGCCCGCATGAATTCTCCGGGTAAACCAGACGGCAACTGGGCGTGGCGCTATCGTTCTGACATGCTGACGGGAGAACTGCGAGAGCGCCTGCGAGAACTGACCCGTTTATATGGTCGTACACCAGCCCATTGGCAATAGGTAGGGCATCTTCGGGGGGTAGTTGCTTAAGTAGCGGTATCCGGGGAAGGCGCTTGCTCCATAGTCGCAGGAGTGTCTGGATAGATGATTTTGGCTAGATACGTGCTGTCAACTAAAAAAGAGCCTTGGTCAAACTTGATGACCCAGTAGTTGCCAGGCTTTTGAGCGGTCACCACACCTTGACTATCGACCGGTACTAAATCGCCGGGGCGCAACATAGGCATCGTGTCGGCAGTTTTGAGGTAGGGCGGGGCAGTGGCGAGGCGCACGCGATCGCCAATCATGAATGTCGCACTCATAGGGCATTACTGTGAAGGGCATCGGGGGCTTTAAGAACCCCCATTTCAACATACCGTTGTTAAGGGATTTGCCAAATGCGATCGTGATATTGTGCGGGCTCCGCATAGGGATCAGGCATGTCATGGTTATGGGCATGATGATCATGTCCGTGATGATGACCCTTCCCGTTGTTGTGGTCATGTCCGTGGCTGACACCGTGAGCTTCAACCGCAGCTAGTCGAAACTTACACATTTCGCAGTTCATGGCGACGGTACCGGTTTGGGTCTCAATTTCGCGACGGCGCATGATAGCAAGTAGCTGCTGGTGGATGCCCATTTCTGGCAGGCAGATGACCTCGGTTTCGGGATGTAGTTCTTGCTGCTGGGCGGCAATGGCTTGAATCTTTTTCATTAACACGCCAGTGAAGAGGAAGTAGGGCAGCACGATGATGCGTTTGGGCTGATAGAGCCGAGCGCGGCGAAACCCTTCTTCTAAGCGGGGGTGGGTGATGCCGATGAAGCACGTTTCGACGGTGTTGTAACCGCTGCCTTCCCACACCATGCGAGCCAATTTGTAGACATCACCATTGGCGTCGGGATCGCTAGCGCCCCGTCCAACAAACAGCAGCACGGTATCTTGTCGCTCAATCTGATGAGGATTGTAGGTAGGGGCATCGAGTTGGGTGAGGCGATCGCGCCACAGCTCTAAAATTTCAGGAGCAATGCCGAAATGCCGACCATAGTGAAATGTCACCTGTGGATGACGTTGACGAGCGCGATCAAGCTCGTTCGTCACATCAAACTTATTGTGCCGGGCTGCAAACAGTAGGACGGGTAAGGCTGAAATATCGGTGTAGCCAGCTTCAACGCAGCGATCGACCCCATCTTGAATGGTTGGTTCAGTCAGCTCTAAAAAGCAGGGAATCACCGGGCGTGAGGGGTCTAAAGCTTGGTACGCGGCCGCAAAGTCAAGCACATTTTGGCGACCCTGGGCATCACGGCTACCGTGGCCAATCAGGAGCAGGGGTCTGGTTTGGGGTAAGTGTGGCAAAGTGAGCGTTTGAGCAGTGTCGAAGACACCTGGGTGAGTCAAAATTTGCGCAATAGTCATTCGTTGCAATTATCTCCAGGCCTGTGCTTCGCAGGCTGTTAAGACACAAAGCCCCCTAACGGTCTTCTGACTGAGGATTATCCCCAAAATTAGACGGTCAATTGACCGTCAATCTTCGTGCGGGTCCATCACAGTTGCGGCACAGCGTCGGATTAGTGGCAGGTTCCACGCACCGAACTTTCCCTTTAGGGGGCGGTATCAATTTTGCTCTGTCATCTTATCCCACTGATTTGCTGCGATGAATGCCGGGGTGGGGGATACATTGGTGCGATCGCTCACGACCCGGCACGCTTGTGATGATGCCTGACTCTGGCAAGGCTGATTGAGGTTGCTCCAGCCTGTTTGGCGATGCTCACTGGGGCTTGTCTGCCACCCTCTTGTCGTCTGCAGACTGCGTTCAGCATTTGGGAAATGGGTGCCGTTGATCGTGACATTGACTGGTGAGGCGGATCACATGGCATCTTCCCGACTTCTTCACGTTCGCTCTCTATTTTTCAATTAAGACTTCAAGTTTTCTCAATACGTCTGACGTCGACGTTCCCATACTCAGTCTGGACGACCTCAACCAACTAGTCACTACCCAAAGTAAAGGAGCCCTATTATGCAACTGACATTTCTCGGCAAGTCTTATGACGCCTCTTTCCCGACAGTAGAGACAACCACAACGTCAGAATCAGCCACCTTTTTAGGCAAGCGCTATGCCCGCAAGCAGTGTAGCGTCCATCAGCGTCGTCAACCGGCTGATGAACTGACTTACCGGGGAGTTCGCTATACCCATTAGTGCGATCTGAGGCACGTTGCGTTCACCAGAGCTGACAGCGTTTTCCCCTTCACAAATTTCGTGAGGGGGATTTTTTGTCAGCTTCTTGTGACCTGCTGTACCTCATGGATTAAGGTGACGCTCTCTTGCGCCAAAGCGAGTGAGAGCACTGCTACGATGGGAGCTTGCCGTTGCATCTGTTGACTTTGAAACCTTCTCAACAACCGTCATCTTTTGTGACTGCTGGTAGCTTGTATGCTGTGCTGGCTTATGGGGCGTGGGGCCTCTTGCCCATCTATTGGAAGTTTTTTCAACAAAGTTCCCCGGTTGAGGTCCTTTGCCACCGCATGATTTGGTCGCTGATTTTTCTCAGCGGCATCTTGCTCGTGCAACAGCGGCAGGCAGAGGTGGGAGCTTTGCTCAAGTCACGTCGTAGTTTGTTGCTGCTTATGATGACGGCGACGTTGTTGACCTGTAATTGGGGGCTCTATATCTACGGGGTGAATAGCGATCGCATTGTCGAAACCAGCCTCGGCTATTTCATCAATCCCTTAGTGAGTGTGCTGTTAGGCTTTGTGTTTCTGCGCGAGCGGTTATTGCGGGGACAGCAGATTGCAGTCGGGTTAGCCGCGATCGGGGTGGGCTACTTTGTCTGGCAGTTTGGGGCTGTACCGTGGATTGCCCTGGGACTCGCCTTTACCTTTGCCTTTTACGGATTGCTGCGCAAGGTAGTCGCCGTAGCACCCATGGTGGGCCTAGCGGTGGAAACGCTCATGATTACGCCTTTGGCGCTGGCGCTGGTGGGGTACTGGCAGGCAACGGGAGTCGGCCATTTTGGTGAATCAGTGCCGTTAAGCCTCTTATTCATTGGGGCTGGGGTGATGACCTCAATGCCGCTGCTCTGGTTCAACAACGCCGCGAAACGATTGCGTCTTTCGACCCTAGGCTTCTTTCAATATCTTGCGCCCTCCATTCAGTTATTGTTAGGGGTCTTTCTCTATCGGGAGCCTTTTACCCCGACTCACCTGATCACCTTTGGCTGCATCTGGATTGCCCTCCTGGTTTATTCCACTACGTCATGGCTGCAGCGCAAGGCTTGAAGGGCGATCGCTGTCTATCAAGCGCAAGGCTGAATCTGGCAGGTCTTTGCTGTCGTAGCTGTTGAGGCGGGCATTCTGAGCATGACCCCGTCTTCAAGCTGACGATGAATCCCTTTCAAGATGCGTTTATTTCTTATGGTCGGGCTGACAGTCTGGAGTTTGCGACCTGGTTAAACCAGCGACTCATGGCGGCAGGTTTTACAGTTTGGTTTGACTATGAAGACATTCCTAAAGCTGTGCCGTTTCAAAAGCAAATTGATGATGGCATCGTCAAAGCCGACAATTTTTTATGTATCGTTTCGCCACGTTCCATCAACTCCTATAATTGCCAGCTCGAAGTTCAGCACGCGATCGCCTGTGGCAAACGCATTATCCCCATCATTCACGTCGAGCAAATTACGTACGAAACCTGGCGATCGCGCCATCCCCATAGTCCTGATGACGAGTGGGCAACGTTTCAGGCAGAGGGCAAGCACGACTACTTCGCCAACATGCCGCCCATTTTGCGGAAGTTAAATTGGCTGAACTGCCGTGATGGTATTGAAGACCGCGAAGCGTTTGTGCAAGAACTCTTGCCGGTGATGCATCAAAATCGTGACTATGTGCATCGTCATACTGAGTTACTGGTGCAAGCCCAAGAATGGGAGCGCAATCATAAACAGACTCATTTTTTGCTCACAGGCGATCGCTGTGAGCAAGGGCTGACGTGGCTAAAAACTCAGTTAAAACAATCGCAGCACCCCTGTTCGCCGACCGAACTCCAGTGTGAGTTCATCACTGAAAGCCTGAAAAACGCCAACAACCTGATGACCCAGGTGTTTTTGGCCTATGCCCATGAAGACAAGGCCGTCATGGAGCAAGTGCGGCGATCGCTCTGGCGCGAGGGCATTGTGGTTTGGGTCAACGCCAATGCCAGCGATATTCAGGCGGGTGAAGACTTTCAGCAGGCGATTGATCAGGGCATTGAGCAGGCTGATAACCTGATCTATCTGCTGTCGCCCCATGCCCTAGCTTCAGACCAGTGTGGCCGGGAACTGAGCTATGCCCAAGCTCTACATAAACGGATTGTGCCGATTTTGGTGGGTGAGATTGAGGCCACTCAAGATCCTGACCGCTGGTTAGAGCGACATTATATTGACCTCACCAATCACGCCACTGAGAACGCTGATGGTGGCGCTATTAGTAAGCTGCTCCGAGACTTGGAGACGGATGCCGATTATTACCAGACCCATAAAGAACTGCTCGTCAAAGCGCTGAAATGGAAGCATCAGCATCGCAACCCCAGCATTTTGCTACGGGGACATGATCTGCGCCAAGCCGAAATCTGGCTGAAAACGGCCCAAACGCGAGATTGCCATCTGCCGACGGCGCTGCACGTCGATTTTCTAGAAGAAAGCTTGCGGCAGCCCCCGGCCAGCTCACTGGATGTCTTTATTTCTTACTCACGGGCGGATGCTGACTTTGCCCGGAGACTCAATGATAATTTGCAGATTTACGGCAAAACGACCTGGTTTGATCAGGAGAGCATTGCCAAGGCCAGCGGCGATTTTGTCCAAGAAATTCGTCGGGGTATCGATGTTTCCAATAACATCGTGTTTATTCTGTCTCCGCGTTCGGTGCAATCGCCCTTCTGCCAGGATGAGGTGGCGTATGCCGCAAGCCTCAACAAGCGATTTGTCACCATTTTGCATCAAGACCTAGGGGAGGCAGTGTTGCCCGCAGCGCTGCAAACGGTGCAGTGGCTAGACTTTACGCAAACTGGCCCCAATCGATTTTGGGAAGATTTTAACCAGTTGGTGCGGGTCTTAGAAACCGACCGCGAATATCTGCAAAGCCATACCAAATGGTTGCAGCAGGCCATTGAATGGGAGCAGCAACAGCGGAGCCAAGACTTGCTCCTGCGGGGCAGTGAATTTGCGATCGCCGATCAATGGCTCTGCACAGCCAAAACCGAGGAGAAAAAACCCGTTCCCACTGAGCTACAGACAGCCTTTATCCAAGCCAGTGCTCAAGCCATTGACGCAGAAAAACGAAAGGAAAAACTGTACCGATTTGTGGTGCGATCGATGCTGGGCGTCATGACCGCAGTAGCCTGTGTCACCGTTGGCATTGGCATTGTGGCATCTACCAATCGTCGCCAAGCCATCCATAATGAAATCAAAGCCCTGGCTTCCATCGCCGAGGCAGAATTTGCGCTCGGGCAATCATTTGACGCGGTGGTCACGGCCCTCAAGGCAGAAGATCGGCTGCGGCATGCGCACTGGTTGAGACATGACCAAGCGTTGCGCGATCGCGTCACCACCGCTCTGCAACAAGCTGTCTACCTGGGTCGTGAGACCCACCGCTTAGAAGGTTTTGACCGCATGGTGAATCAGGCGAAATTTAGCCCCAATGGTGAGGTTTTAGTGACCCTTGACAATCAGTACCTGCAACTATGGAACGCTGATGGTTCACCCCGACTGAATGATGAGGGCACTGCTCAAAGCCGGTTAGAAATCACTGGCGCGGCTGGATATGGCTATCAACTCGCGATGAATGATGCTAATGGTGAGATGCTGGTCATTAGCGGTGATGACTTTGGGCAGTTTATCCAGCGTTGGAACTTGGCGGGTGAGTTATTACCCACCTTGACGCCTGATCCGACTTGGGAATGGCTGAGTGTCAGTCCCAACGGTCAGACTTTGGCAACATCTGATGGCGATCGCATTCAACTTTGGCAGCCCGATGGTACCTTCCTCACAGATCTGCCCAATAGCTCTGACGTGGGCTGGTTGCACTTTAGTGACAATGGACAGGTGATGCTGGCCTTTGACCCAGATAGTCAACAGGTAAGACTTTGGCAGTTAGCAGGAGGGACTCATACAGCATTCACCGTGTCCGCAGACTTGAACTTCCAGGCTTTGAGCCCTGATGGAACACACGCGATCTTTTCTAATGGTGACGAACTGCAGGTATATGAGGCAGATGGGACGCTACTGTTGACCTTGAACCGGAGCCAGATGCCCACCAATGCGACGCTGGGTCAGGTCACCTTTAGCCCCGATGGTCAAACGATCGCAGCGAGCTACAACTTTCAACGGGTGAATCGGGATCCTTTCGTCAAAATTTGGAATGCTCAAGGGGAGTTGCAGGCCGCTTTAGATGGCCATGATGCCAGTATCTCTACGCTGAAATTTAGTCCCGATAGTCAATATTTGGCGACTGCTAGCTCGGAAAATACCGTCAAACTTTGGCAGGTAGATGGCACGCTAGTCGATACGCTGCTGGGGCACGCTGACCATATCACTAGGATTGATTTCACCCCGGATAGCGCCATTTTGGCAACCGGTAGCTTTGATGCGACCCTGCGCTTGTGGACTGTGAACTCCGACCTGGCGAAAAGTGCTAGCTCTGATCAAAGCTTTATGGATCAGGGACAGACAAAACTGATTACTAGCATTACGAATGGCCCTGTGCGACTGTGGCAGGTTGACGGCAGCCCCATCGCCACGCTGGTGGAAAATAACACGGGTGAGCTGGCAGGGCAATGGAGTGGCAACGGCGAAACGTTTGTCAGCGTTGCCAGCCAGGAAGAGGCATTTTATGGACCGGTGCAGGTTTGGGATGCCAACGGTGAGCTACAAGCGACCCTTATCGAACAAACAACGACCAGCGAGGATGAGACCAATCAGCTCATCACGCCAGTCGTCAATCATGCAGGCGATCGCATCATTACCCTTTACCAAACGGCAGAGACCTTTGGTCCAGTCAAGCTTTGGAGCCGCGAAGGGGAGTTGCTAGCAACGCTGTTGGAAGCGCAACCCAAAACTCTCGCATCCCTTGACCATTGGCAATACCAAAGTTTTGTGCGGTTTCTAGGCCAGAGTTCGCTGATCGTCACGCAACCCAAGACTGCCGATCAACTAGGGCCAGTTCAACTATGGGATGCTCAGGGGCGTCTGCTGCAGACTTTAATCGAGCCGTTGCCGCTGCCTACAAACGTTGCCGATGAGACGCATCGAGAGTACGTGACCCATGTCATCAGTGATGAGGCTGGAGACGTGATAGTCAGCTTGCTTGCAACGCCGGAAACCTACGGCCCGGCAAATCTGTGGAATTCGCAAGGGGAGTACCAGGCCACCTTGATAGAGCGCATCAATCGCCATGCTGGCCAAAATGTTTGGCATGCTGTTCAGATTGATCCGGCTGGTCAGACGGTGGTGACGGCTCCGGCATTTGGGCAAACCTTGGGTCCCGTTCAGTTGTGGGATACCCAGGGCAACTTCATCAGCACCTTGATAGATGCTGAACCAATTCCCCCAGACAACTTTGCCCATTTGCAACTGACCTACAGCCCAGCAGGCAACTACTTTGTGAGTCACCTGACTGCGGCTGATACTTATGGTCCGGCTCAACTCTGGAACGCTCAAGGGGATGAACTCGGGACGCTAATGGAGCGATCGCCGATACCGGAAACTATTGACAATTTTGCTGTCCGTTTCCTGTTTAGTGAAGATGAGCAAACCCTGGTCACCGGGGCGGCGTATGGGGCGGTACAGCGTTGGCAAACGGTAGATGCCACACTGCTCAACACGATGATGCCTCAGCTGGTATCAGAGAATATTTGGGGCCTCGCTCTCAGCCCAGACGGTACCCTATTGTCTGTGCCGACAGACGCTAAAACCTATGAAATTTGGCACGTTGAAGAGGGCCTACTGAAAGTCATTCGCGGCGAGGGTGATGTCAGCGATGGGGTCTTTAGCGCCGACAGTCAAATGTTTACTACAGGCAACTATGACAATCGCGTGCGCCTGTGGCACCGTGATGGCAATCGCTCGGTGACGCTGGGGGGACACAATGCCACCCCGTTGGCCGGGTTTAGCCCCGATGGCAATGTGTTACTGTCGCAAGATGAAGACCAAGCCATTTGGCATCAGCTGGCAGGGCTGACCGAACTCGAAAATCTGGTGCAGATGGGTTGTGAGCGGGTAGCCACGCATCTTCAACATGGAGCCGGTTTAGAGGAGAGCGATCGCACCCTCTGTCAAGGCAAACTGCCGGATATCAATTCGGCAAAATAGCGCTACAAATCAATGCGATTTGTCCAAAATCAAAGCGATCGTAAGCTTCAAAGCCACCATCGTGAATGCCAAACCAAACTTGGGTTAAAGATGTCCCGTTTTCAGGGGCTAAATTTTGAACGGAAATCGTGAGTTGAGTTTGCATGTGACTGCCTTTGATTGATCAGTTTGCGAGAGAAACTAATCCTCATGGCAGGCACGCCCTGCGGCTCTGACGTAAGAGGGCGACTGACGCCAAGCTCGCTACCTGTGCGCAGGATTCATTAGAGATACCAAGTCAACGACAAATCGGATGCATTATTGTCGGCAATTTTTTGAAATCTACTCAATTGACGCTCCAGCTATTCAATCGGGATGAAGACTGGTGCTGTTATCTTCGCTGTGTGGCGGATGTACTGCGATCGCCCCAGCTAGGCTGACGTAGATTCAATGTTGGCTGGCGTCACCAGTCAACATTGAAGGTGACTACGGCACCGGTAGATGCTCGCCTAAATATCAATGAGCCCCTCGGGCAATTTGCGGTCATTACCGGGGCCTGCCGCTGGACCAAAACCCAGTTCGCCGCTGGTGTACGTGGTGCCAAAAGTGGCGGCTAGGGTAGCCACTTGTCGCAGGGCTGAGCGCAAATCATCGGCTTGTAACGACGCGAGGGGATGCACGTAAACCGCCACCAAAATGCCATTGGTCACGGCATAGCGCGCATCTAGCGCTGAGTGAAAGTTGGCTACCAAGATCGCCTCAACCTGATCGACCGAAAGCGTCTCAGCAGCTCCGATCGGAGTCATGATGCGCATGCGGTTGTTCGCGGTATCGGCCAGCACGATGACGGTTTGCCCTTCGACCGAGAGTTGCCACTGACCCGCTGAGCCCTGCACATTGTTCGCCTCGGCCTGTAAAATCTCCCCGAGTCTTGCCACGGTCATGGCCGATTGTGCTTGCGCCTGCGCGATCGCGAGTTGCCCGACTGATCCAGACCGGAGCTCGGTGGGGGGCGTCAGGTTGACGAGCAAACTGATCCCAATGGCCCCATGCAGGGCGTAGATAAACCTTCGATTCATGAACGGTGTCTAAAAGTGAGGACCTTTTGACTGTATGAACCTTCTCTGAGAACCGCGTGAGAGTCTGGCGATCGCTGGCTGAAAAGTCTTGATCACCCGATTTATTGGATGCGTGGAACAGTAGACTTGCCGATAGTGATGTAAAAAGTAACTATCTGCAGTTTTCAGACACTAGTTAAAGTTACGCCCAACAGCATTCTTGATTGTCACATTCAAACCTGATCGGTCAACCCGAGAACGGTTTTGGCCCGGATATCCGCTGTCATCACCGAGTTCTGAAATTAGCTCAATTTAGCGAATAGTTGTCATGACGCTCAAGGGAAAAGTCGCTGCTTATTTAGATGACACTAACCGCGAAATTGGCGGCTGGGTGACAGGGGCGATCGCGCTGCTTACGGTTGCTGCCGGGGTGATTGTGGTGCTCAGCACCTATGAAGTTTCACTCGGTTGGCAGCGGTTTTTGAATGTTGCGAGCTGGGTGATTTTTACCCTGTTTGTGGTGGAATACGGGCTGCGAGTTTGGACGGCAGAGCGCTGGTGGCGCTATATCTTCAGCGTCTATGGCGTCATCGATCTCGTGGCCATTGTTTCCCTCGGGCCGGGATTGCTGAATTGGCCAGCGCTGCAGTTTTTGCGATGGCTGCGAGTCTTACGCTTGTCACGGCTGTTGAGCGATCGGGCCATTGTGGCGAGCATCACCGCAGACGATACTTTAGCCGTCGTCAGAATTATTTTTACCGTTGTGGGCATCATTTTTGTCTATGCTGGGTTGATTTTCCAGGTCGAAGAGCATTATCAACCCGAAACATTCGTCTCTTTTTTTGATGCGGCCTATTTTGCTGTGGTGACGATTACGACAGTCGGCTATGGCGATATTACGCCCGTGTCTGAAGCTGGACGCCTATGCACCATGCTGATGATCTTGACTGGGATTGCGTTGGTGCCAGCCCAATTGAGTGACTTAATCCGACGTATTATCAAGGTTTCTAATTCGGTGGAGATACCTTGCCAAGGGTGTGGCTGGTTGATGCATGACCCGGATGCCGTCTTTTGTAAACGCTGTGGCACAGCCCTGCGGCAAGTCCCGGTAGTGGAGGGAATCCCCCAGACTGAACAGGCGGCGGTGACATGGCCGTCTCAGTCTCCGTCTGCGACCATGGC
>CAZLYS010000038.1:0-12321 GCA_964563415.1 uncultured Halomicronema sp. | reverse complement strand
TCAGACATTTGTTTCAGCTACCCAGGATAACCGGAGCAAACTGCGGCTAGCTATAATTCCAGAAAACTTTGAAAGTAAGCATTATCGCGCCCGCATTTACTCAACAGGCTATAGCAGAATTCGGAAGGCAGAATTCGGAAGTCGGAGTTAAAAAGCGCAGCGGATGGTGGTTTCAGTCATCTGGAATGACCTGACCAAACTGCGGTTTGCTATGGGGGCTGTCATTCGTTTGGTGAAAGGATTTGACCAAACGAATGACAGCCCCTAGATCTCTTGCGACAGACTCATCATGTTGGTGGAATTACAGACTCCGACCGCGCACAGTTGGCACTTCATCAGCTTGAATAAGTGCTTGCAAGGTCTTGAGCAGTTCTTGTTCGTTATAAGGTTTAGAGAAGTAGGCTGAGGCGCCTAAATTCATTGCGAGCTTACGATGTTTGTCATTCATCCGCGAGGTCAACATGGCGATGGGTAACTGCTTGTAGTCAGGGCGCGATCGCAACTCTGATAAGACTTGATAGCCATCTAAACGCGGCATCTCGATGTCACATATGATCGCCTCTACTGCTAACCCAGCCGTCAACTTATCGATGGCCTCTTGACCATCTTTAGCTTGTTCAACCTGATAGCCCGCTTTTTCCAGCGTGAGGGCGAGATAACGGCGGACATTAATCGAATCATCCACAATGAGTAGTGTCGGCAATTGGCTGGTCATCGCAGTGGGTGCGGTGATTAGGGGAGCGATCGGCAATGGCTCAGATGGCGTCGCCGTTTGAATCGTCTGAGTCGTCTGAGTCTCTGGTGGCTCAGAAATTGCTTCTAGTAGCTGAAATGGATCGATCAGCGGAATCACGCGACCATCGCCCAGAATGCTGGTGCCGCTAAACCCAGCCGGTAGTTTGATCGGACTCTTCACCGGACTCAAGGAGATCTCTTGCTCCCCCCAAAACCGATCGATGCACAGTCCTTGTAATTGCCCACCTTGCTCAACCACTAAGGCTGTTGGTTGATTAATTGTGGGTGTTCCCTCCATTTCAAAGGCCCGGACAGCTGTATTGAATTGCAGCCAATCTTCTAGATGAACCAAGTCGACGGCTTGTCCTTCCCATGTGAGCTGATTGGGGCGGGCTGTGGGGGCGCGATCGCCAACCGTTGCATGAGGCAGACTGGCCATGCCCTTGATGCTGTCGATCGGCACTGCGTACACCATGCGGGCACTTTCGACCAGCATGACGCGTAAGACCGACACGGCTAGGGGTACCTGAATCGTAAAGGTGGTGCCCTGTCCCACTTTAGTATCAACTCGAATCTCGCCGCGGATTTGTTGTAAGTTGGTCCGCACGATATCCATGCCCACCCCGCGTCCCGACAGTTCAGTCACGTGCTCTGCTGTACTGAAACCGGGTTCAAAAATGAGTTCCACCAAATCGCGATCGCGGAGTTGCCGAATCTCGCTGGTCGGCATTCCTAACCGACTCAAGCGCCGACGAATTTTTGCTAGATCAATGCCCTGGCCATCATCTTGAATCGTAATCAGAGTCTGGTTACTCCGGTGCATTGCCCGCAGGGTGATGGTGCCTTCTGCAGGTTTACCCGCAGCAAGCCGTTCTTCAGGGGATTCGATGCCATGGCCAAAGGCATTACGCAGTAGGTGATTGAGCGGATCGGCAAGGGCTTCGATCGCAACCTGATCGATCAGGGTCATGTCGCCTTCAATATTGAGATTGACCTGCTTGTGATGTTGCACCGCTAAGTCACGCATCACCCGAGGGAAGCGCTTCACCAAGGTACTAAAGGGCCGCATTTGGATTTTGGTGATACCACTTTGCAGTGCCCGAGTTGTATAGTGCAGATCCGCTGTGGCTGTCCTGGCTTCACGTAAGCTGAACACAATATCGCCAGCAACTTCCTGAAGCTGCACCAGGCGCTCCATTTGCTCCTGAGTGAGCACATGTAAGTCGGTGTAGCGATCAAATTCTAGGGCATCAAACTGCTGCTGGAGTTGTGTCCGCGCACCAATTAAAGTGGGACTAGCTAGGGTGCTCTCCAGCGTGCTCGCCAACTGCTGAGCAGTTTGGTCGAAATTTTGCTGAGACGTGGATGTTGGCATTAATCCAGCCGTCGAGGCGCGATCGTACCACTGCCGCAGATGGTGGTTAGAGGCTTCTAACTGCCCCATCCGATCTTGCATTAAACCCACCAAGCTATGCAATTGGGAAAGGCGCAGGTCAATGGCATTACGCTCAACGATGAGCTTGCCGAACAAGGTGTTCAACTGTCGCAATTGCTGCGCGGAGACACGAACGGTTGTGTGTTGTAGCGAGTGAGCCGTCTGGGGATTAGGTTCTGCTGGATTAGGGACTGATTCTAGGGAAGTGGCCATCGCTGCATCGGTCCCGCCATCAGTCGGCAGGTCACGGTCGTTGATGAGGGACTGCAGTTCATCGGCTGATGCGGCTAGCTCAGCGGATGGCTGTGCGGACATCGTTTCTCTCTCTGCCGATGGCATGGTGGCAGGGATGACAGGCAATTCTGGCCTGACGGCAGCCGTCGCCTCAGGTTCGTTGACCGGCGATCGCTCCACCTCAGATTGGTCAGCCCCCTCTGTTAACGGCTCCAGCGATCGGTCTAATTCTAGGTCTAGCGGCGACTCGGCATCAGCATCGCCAAGATTGACAAAATCTTGTAGATCGGTCAGCTCACTTTCGTCTAGCCAGTCAAGGGTGGTCAGTTCTGGTGTCTCTAAGTCGGCTTCAACATCGCCCCAAATGTCTACGACCTCCGTCAGCGGCGCAGATGTTGTAGACCCAGGCTGCAGTTCCACTTCGCTATCGGCAAGGGCGATCGCCTTAGGGTGAGCGGGTTCAGCAGCCCACCAGCTCGCGTCGATCGCCACTGTGGTTGGCAAATTATGGGTGCGCCCAATTAAAACGAGCGCGTGCGAGCGCCGCCAGGTAGACAAGACAGCTTCGGCAAAGGCTCGCAAACTCGTCGTTTGAATCTTTGGAATATCGCCCTGCACCTGCTCACAGAGCTGCACAAAGGGGGCAAGTTCGCTCATTCGGCCCAATTCTGCCAATTGCTCTGCGGTTGCGGCTAATTCAGCTGCAATATTTTGATCGGAGAGATGAATGAGATGCAACTCAAAATCATCCAGACACTCCTCAACGCCGCTCGAAAAAATGATGACGGCCACATCCACATTCTCTTCTTGAGCCAAGAGACGATCTTCATCTTCTGGACGCAGCTCACCGAGCTGCGATCGCAGCTGATCAAAAATCGGCTGGATTTTAGCCTGCATCAACTGGTCATCCAGTTCCTTACCTTGGCGGCTATATTGACTGGCCAACCGCAACGCGTCAATGCCTTGCAAAAAGAGAGATTCGACCTGAGCGGTCAGGTCTACCGCCTCGCCGCGCACGCGCAAAATCTTGAAGAAGTCTTCTAATCGGTGGGCAATTTGGCTCAAGGGCATAAACCCCATCATGCCCGCGCCCCCCTTGATGGAATGCGCTGCCCGCATGGCGCGATCAATCTCGGCGGTATCGAGTTCAGCGGTTGTCAGTTTTAAGACTACGGTTTCAATCTGGTCAAAATAGTCTTCGACTTCTTCTAAAAAATTGAGACGAACCTGTTGTTCTGTTTCCATCAGAGTTTCTCGGCTATGGCGGCTATTAATGGTTAGAAAGGCAGCTCAGAATCGTATGAACGGTTCTGATCACCCAGGGAAAAAAGTTCAGGCAAAGATTGACGGCGATCGCTGCCGGAACGCACGACAAAAGCGTGCTCCCGGACAACGGCGGCAAATCAGCCAGAGAACAGGGTCAACGCAATTAATCGACCTTAAACTGCTCCACTGAAGCCTGGAGTTTTTGGGAGACCTGGGCGGTAGCCTGCATCGCTTGGGCGACTTCCCGCGAGGCCAAAGAGCGTTCTTCCGACGCCTGTGTCACCTTTTCCATCACTGTGGTCACACTCTGGGCTGATTCGGCTTGGGCGATCGTGTTGGCAGAAATAGCGCGCATCAGCTGGTCAATTTCCTGCGATCGCGTGAGAACCTCAGCCAGTTGCAATTTGGTATTTTCGACCTGTTGGGTACTGTTCACCACCTGAGTGGTCCCCGTTTCCATTGCTTCCACCAGTTCTTGCGTCTCCGACTGAATGCTGGTCACAATTTTGGCAATCTCTTGGGTCGCTGAGGCGGATTGTTCTGCCAGGGCACCCACCTGCTCAGCCACCGCCGTGAAGCCCTGACCGAGCTCACCCGCCCGCGCTGCCTCAACACTGGCGTTAATGGAGAGCAAGTTGGTCTTGAGTGCCAATTCGTCAATCAACGCCACCACCTGAGAAATTTTCTGGGCAGATTCTCCCAAACGTTTCATTTTCTTGGTGGTATCGCCGATCGTCGTTCGGAGGCCCAAAATACTGTCCACTGTTTGATCCATCGCTTGGTTGCCTTCCTGCACAGTGGCATAAGCGGAGTTGGCGATCGTTGAGGCTTCTTCCGCATTGTGGGCAACGGTTTCAATCGCTTCCGACATGGATTGCACAGATCCCAGAGCCATTTGAATTTCCTTGGCTTCTAAGATGGCCTTCTCTGCCAGGTGGCGAATCGCGGTTTCGTTGGTGTTCAGCGATTGGTTCACCTGACCCGAAGAATCTCGCACCTGCAGCGCGATTTCTTGCAGGTTTTCAATCACCGCGTTAAAGAGGTCAGCCACAATGCCGATCTCCCCTTCCATGAGCTGTGCCCGAGCCGTGAGGTCGCCTTCGACCGCCCCTTCAATCCGTTCCATCAGGCCGAGCAACTGCATCTCTAAATCTTGGCGTCGCTGCTGTTGTGCTGCCGCTGCCAGCATTTGGGTTTCAATGGCGGCCAAACTACTCATGGCCACACCGAGTTGTTCCGCTTCTTCTTGCAGCAGGGTAATTTCCTCGGATTGCCAAGCATGAGGTTGGGCACAGTGGTGGGCAACCAACAAGCCAAACAAGTCACCCGCAATCACAATCGGTACGACTAGGTTGGATTTGATCTGTAGGTGCACCATCAACTGCTGGTGATCGGGGTGAAAACCAGCCTGCATGACATCATCGGTGGGTACGACCCGACCCGCTTTATAGGCCTCGATCAACTCTTGAGGAATGCAAGGGTCATTAATCGCCTCACCCAAAGCTGCTGGAAAGCCTCGAACCACCGCTTCCCCCGCAATGTAGCCACTCATATCAGGTTTGAAGCGATAGACGACGACCCGATCAGCAGACAGTTTGAGGCGGATTTCGTCTAAGTATTTATTGAGCGGCACTTGCATATCATCATCGTCTTTAGACTGAGCGATCGCAGCCAAAAGTTGCACCCGTTCAGTTTCATCCTGCTGGCGCTTGAGCAGGGCTTTCACCTGCGCTACCAGGTTGTTGAAAGTGCCCGCCAGCTGTCGGGTTTCTAATGTTCCTTCCTCTGTTGCTGTGACATTCAGGTCACCACTAGCCATCTGGTTGGCCGCATCCGATAACTCGTTAATGGGGCTAGAAACCTGGCGAGCCAAATACAGAATAATGGCACCAGCAACCACACTCAGCACGCCACCAATAATCAAAAATTTGATCAAAATGTCGTAACTAACGGCTTTCAGTTCAGCTGTGTCGACCGAGGAGATCGCCACCCACTGAACATTGGGAATGGTGGTCACCACATAGGTCTTATCGCCAAAGACAAATAGGGCGGAAACGAAATCCCCTTTCTCACTGCTAAAGCGCTCAATCTTCACATTTCTGAGGTTGTGGGCTTGTTCAAGCGTAGTTGCCAGCTGCTCTGAAGATTGGTTTGAGTCGGCAGCGGCTGCTTGTAGGGCAAGGGCAACTTCAGAGATCGTCTCTCCCCCGGTGACGGTTTGGTCAACCAAGTCGCGGCCAGGGGTCGCAATCAATTGCCCTTCTGCATCTACACCAACAGAGGCCACGAGTTGATTGGTAGTCAGGTCAACAATTTGGGCCTGTTTCGAGCCTTTGAGCGTGGCCTGTAGAAATTCAGTGAGTCGGCTATTCAGGGCCTCTGGGGAGATTCCTGATTTAATGACGCCCGCAAAACTAGAAGTATCGAGATCTTCAATCCGGGTGGCTAAAGGCAACACAAAGGCATCGGCAGATTCATCATATTCTGGAGATTCAACATAAAATCCGTTCTCCTTAGCACTCTGCCACCAGAGCTCATCGCTCTGCACAAAGTCAGACGTGAGCTGGTTGTAAGCAACGTTAAAGCCGTCTCGGTTGGTGACAAAAATTTCTCCTAGATTTTCCTTCTCCGCAACGTTTTGGAGATAGGTGTTAAGGGTGGCATTGGGCTGTAGCAGCTTACGGCCACCGTAATACGTTTCTAAGCTCTCAGTGGGGATTTGCGTTAACTGTTTCTGCGCAACTTCCTGATCCGCCGATCGCAAGGCTTGCTGCAGTAAGGGATTCAGCCCAATCACCTCAGCATTGGTTTGCAGTTCTTCGATAAAAAGCGCGCTCAGCTCACTGGTAATAAACGACTCTTCCCCCAGGATGGTTTCTTCTTCTTCTTGAATTTTGTTCTGTGAAATCTGGTAATCGACAGCGCTGATGATCGCCAACGGCACGAGGGTGGTGGGCAGTAGGGTCAGCAATAGGCGATTCCGCAGCGTTTGGGCCTTGCGTGATTTTGCCTGTTTCGGAGCTGGCTCCTTGGCTGACGGGTCGGAGTCTGGCCGGGGGTTAGGTTCCTGACCAGACGGCAGATTGGGTTCCTTCATCCGCAACAGGTGTGAAGGCGGTGGCGGTGGCACAGGCTTCCCATTAGCATTTTGAGGTTTTTCTGAGTAAGGAAAAGGCTGAGCAGTCGTCATTGGTTAATTCCTCAATAGGTCATTAATGTGAATGGGAAGAAAATTGCATGAAGGAAGGAGGGACAGCCGCATTTGCTGCCCTTCAACAGTGATTAGATCAGACTTATGCATGGCTCATTGCATGTCCCAGTTCTGGGAGATGTTGTATCCGGTTTCCCCAGAATTGGGGGCTAAAGGGGCCAAAACCGGATGCAACTGCGTAAGTCCTGATTAGAAATAAGCTCCGGTTTAGAGCGCGTTCAAAACGGGTGCCGTGGCGATCGCCTTGATGTCGAGCACGGGAATGCTTTGCCCCGCTTGCACAACGCACCCTCGTAGGAAGGGCGTCAAGGCGGGGACAAATTCATCGACAGGTGATTCAATCTCCTCACGTTGGAGGCGAATGATGCCCTGAATGTCATGGAGCGCCAAAGCTAATAAGTTGGCATCGGTAGCCATTTCCGAGGTTGACGCCACATGAACAGTCACAATCGAGTAGTGCTGACGGTGAACTCGTTGTGCAGGCATTTGCAATACCTGAGCCAAATCAATGACACACAATACCTGGTTACGAGAGTTCATCAGTCCCAAAACACCGGCGGGCAGATTGGGCAGTGGTGTGATCGTGTGACCAGGAATTCGGCTAGATTCCTGCACATCGGCCAACGCAATTAAAGCAGGGAAATCAGGAGCAATCTCGAATTTTAAGTAGCGATCGCCCGGTTGCTGCTCAGGTTGAAACAACTGGGGTAGTAATTGCTGCAACCGGGCAGTAGAGGTGCTTGCGATCGAAGGAGTCGTGACCATGACCTTAGCTCACCACTGATTTCACAGCATCCAGCAGTTGCTGTTGATTGCAAGGCTTGACTAAATACGCCACAACACCTTGTTTTTTGGCCCAAGCCTGATCGACTTGACTATCTTTGGTCGTGCAAGCAATCACGGGAATATTGGCCGTTTCAGGAGCCTTTTTAAGCTTGCGGCAAAGCTCTAAACCGCTCATGTCCGGCATGACCAAATCAGTCACAATCACATCTGGGATGTGAGCCTTCGCCTTTTCTAAGGCATCTGAACCATTGATGGCTGTTGAAATCTGGTATCCCCCTTGGGATAGGAAACCACTGATCAACTGCAATTCGGATTGCAAGTCATCAACCACTAAAACTTTGCTCATGAATCTTTTCCTGTGAATTAATAAAAGGGTGGACAAACTCGAAAACTAGACAAAGATCGGAATAGACTCTTTTTAAAAATCAAAAATGGAAGTCTATATCGGTCTTGAATAGAGTATTTGCTAGGCCAAAAATAATCCTGACAGAATAGTCAGAAAATCTCTTTTCTTTACGCTGAAATAAACTTTTAGCGAAGATGTTTTTCGACAACTGCTAGCAAACTACCACGCGTAAAAGGCTTGACTAAATAATCAGTGGCCCCAGCAGCTTTGGCACGGGCTTTATCAATCAAGCCTGAGCGGCCGGTCACCATGACAATGGGGACTTCTCTCAACGCCACACTATTTCTCAACAAACCGCACAGCTTATAGCCACTGATCTCGGGCATGGTGATATCCATTAAAATCAAGTCCGGCTTCAACCGAAACAGCATGGATGCAGCCTTCACTGGGTCATCGATTTTAGTGACGTCGTACTCGTCATGACTTAGAAAGCGGTTCATTTCATCCAAAATCGTTGGACTGTCATCAATACAAACGATTTTAAATGTTTTGACGGGGGTGACTGGGGACTGAACACTTTGGGACAGCTGAGGAATGACCGGTAGCTTGGCATAACTCTTTTGTGGATCGCGCAAACAGACATCGCCCCGTTGAATGTAGGGATAGAGTAATTTAGCGATCTTAAGTTCATCCTGATTTAAGGCTAGGGCAAGTTGACGGATACTCATGCCTCGCAAGAGCTTACTCAGCTTAACTAAATCTGGAGAACTAGTATTTCCAGCAATGTTTGAAAATAGGTAGGGACGCTGATGCGGAGACCTAATCAGGGGCTCAAAGTTTTGCCAAATTCTGATGCGATCTTGAAAGATAGTCAACGTATCCTCTAGCTCTAGATGCAAATCTTGGCTAGAGCTGAGTTCACCTTGAACCCATTGATAATGGCCTTCTGTTAGCCAGAGGAATGTCTCGATCGCCTCTTTGGCTAAGTTCTCTAACAGCTTAGTAACTTGCAGGACGTTGAGGTACTCATGGTTTAGCAACCAGGTGAGCAGAGGTTGGGCAAAGCCTGGCTCTAAAGCATCATTAGATCGGCTCATTAAGCCAGCTTGAGAAAGCGATCGACTGGCTATCGAAAAATCATTGAAGCCAACACATCGCATGTGATAGTCAAGTATCGACAAAGACTGAAATGAACTGTAGGCATATTGCAATTTTCCATCGCGAAAATAGATTCGCCAAGTCACCTCATTATTGAAGACTTCCAAACAACCATCGGCATGTTTTTCTGCGACATATCTCAAAGTCTGTGCAGGATTACTTAGGAGGTTACTATTTGGCGGAGGATCATCTTGTAAGGGCATTATTTCGGGGACAAACATAGTGACTTATTATCTTCAGGACGTAGACTCATTTAACCCTGAATTAACCTTCAAATAACCTCAAAGAACAACTTGACTCAGAAGATCCGTACTTTCTCGGAGGTCATTGCTAAAAAATATTAACTTGCGTGAAAACCCTGTTTCCAGTCCTTTGGAGCATATGCTCCGAAGTTCCGCGCTATCAGATGAGCCTTGACAAGGCCGCGACATCTAGTTTTTTATCAAAAAAAATCGTTCCTATCATGATCTCAGATCAGGAACGATTATCAAAGCAAGATATTTGAATTATGAGCAAAAATCTAGGGGAAAATTGACTATAAAGGATATGAATTCATTTTCTAAAAAGAGCAATATTTGCCGGATATTTTGAAGACAAACTGATGTCAAGCGTCAAGTCATGAATTTTCGGTTTTGCAACGATTAAGTTACTCAAACAACTGATGATGGATGGACCTTCAATGACAATTCATCCGTATGCGTCTTGTATTGTGTGAACCACGCATTGAGCATTTCCCAATAAGGGCCTGTGCCTTGGAGTCGGCATCCTGGCCTGAGAAAGATAGCCTCTAGGGCAGATCCCAGAGATTTTCTGCTTGAGTCTCTAATGCGGTTTGCCTTAGAGGACAACCTGTATACAGCATACAAGCTTTATGTATCTTTGTATACAAATTGTATTCGTTTTTGGACTGTGAACTAGACGCTCTAGTTTTCTGTGGCTTAGCAGACTGTTGACTGAATTTGTTCAGGGCGATTTGCTGAACCGGCTGATTATCGCCTGGGAGATCGCGGGTCTAGTCCCCATCACGACAGGCTGAAAATAGGCTTCGTCTAACCGCTGTATCGTCGTAAATCCTACCTGCTGGATCAGTTGCATTAAGTGATTGGGACTGATGGCGTAGTAGCGCCATCGTATGAAATGGGTTTGCACAGCCCCAGTTTGGTGATCCTTTTCAATAAAGTAGAACGCTAGGTCGTAATGCTCGCTGGCAAAATCCCAAACTTGGAAAATGAGATACCGTTTACCGTCTGCGGCCCTGCAATTACTGATTCATTACCTCAAATTTAGAGAGGTCCCGATCTCATACCGATTCATAGCCTGATTCTGCAACGCCTAAGTGATGGGCAGCGGTTCAATCCTAGCCGGGTTAAATTCAACAGCTTGTATCTGGTACTCCATGCCAGCCCCTAAGGGATACTGAACTGTACGCCAAAACTGCATGCCGAGCCGCTGTATAACTGCGATCGACGCCGTATTCGAGACATCGGCTCCGGCCCAAATGGTTGATGCCAAGCCTGTGGCAAAGGCCTGCGCCATAACCGTGTGCGCCATCCGGGTCGCCAGGCCCTGCCTCCAAAGAGTCGGGTGCAATAAGTAGATAAGTTCCAGTGCTCCGGTGTCGTCACCCGCAAGACGAACGACACCACTCACAGTCTGGTCAGTACGGTTCACCAGTACCCATAGTCCCCCACCATATTGGGCCGCATCAGCCGCTGCGGAATGTATCCACTCTGATGCAATGCTCGGTGGTGGTTCCTGACCATCCGCCAAATATTCGAAAACCTTGGGGATACGAAATAGTTCATGGATGCTGCCCTCATCTGGTGCAATGGCACGTCGCAAATACATGACGGTTTCCAACATGGTTCTACTCTCACGTACGTATTGGACACCTTGCAGTCTTTCCCAAACAGTTGATGACTCGTTGATTCAAGGGCGACGAAGATATTGCAGCGGCAGCCTCAGTTAGGACACTTTTAAATCATTCAGAGGCCGAGGGGAGATGGGGAGCAAGGGAGAAACATCTGGCGTTATTCTTGTCCTGATCAAACCTTCAGGTGCAATAGAGCTGGTTAAACAGGTGCATTAAATTTGCTGCACCCTATCCCATGACGCCAAACTCCCACATCCAGGCAGGACCGGGGCGCTCTTGTGAAAACTCGGAGTTGGTCAACGCTGGGGATGATGCGATCGCAGTTGAGTCGGGTTGTGTGGGTTCGGGTTGCTCAGCAAAGGACGCTGTTGGCTCAGTGAGTTGTTGAGATAGAAATGGGCGATCGCTCTCAGACTCGACAACAGTCAGGTTGGGTTGTTTGCTTAATCGCATGGGTTTTCTCCTTCAGAAATGATGGGGTTGTCTCCCGGTTGCGATCGCTGTCTGCAACCGGGAGACTTCAGACAAGAGCGACGATGGAATCCAGGAAGTCCAAACTATCGAGGCTGCAGCCAACCGGGCAGCAGGCTGTAGGGGTCGAGCTGTACGCTGGGGTCAAAGGCGGCTTCGTGTTGCGAGAGCAGTTCCTGCAGTTTGCCTGACTTAAAGGCGTCGAAGGTTTCGGTGCAGCCACCGATAAACTCACCGCCCACAAAGATTTGCGGAATGGTTTTGCAGCCGGTCTTGTCATTCAGTGCGGCGCGAATCTTGCCGCCCCAGCCATCTTCCTGATACTGCACCGAGTCCAAATCGACGGAGCGGTAGGCGATGCCGCACTTGGCAAACAGCTTGCGGACGGACCAGCAAAACTCGCACCACTGCAGGGCAAACATCACTACGGGCTGTTCTTTTTCCGTCAGGACGGCTTGCACAAAGGCTTCTGCCTCGGGGGTGATCACTGGGGCGGCTTGAGCGGCAGCGGGCGCGGGTGGGGGTGGCGCATCAAACCGGGCACTGGGGGAGGACTGGGAAATCTCTAGCTCAGCAGCGGTCATCTCTTCTGAGATATCGGCGAAGAGCGGGGTGGTCAGGTAGCGTTCCCCGGTGTCGGGCAGCATGCAGAGAATGTTGGAGCCCTCGGGAGCGGTGGCGGCGACAGCCAAGGCTCCAGCCAGAGTGGCCCCAGCGGAGATACCGACAAAAATGCCTTCTTGTTGGGCCAGTTCACGCGAGAGCCGAACCGATTCGGCGCCGTCGATGGGCACGAACTGATCGAT
>CAZLYS010000037.1:0-12326 GCA_964563415.1 uncultured Halomicronema sp. | reverse complement strand
ATCCGTGAGGAGGCGGTCTCTCAGGCTGCGAATGGTGCGCGAAAGCTGATTTTTGGCATCGGGCGTCAGGTACGGCATAGATTAACTGAACTGCTGCAAGAGCCAACGATTGACAGCGCCATCGTCTTCGGTTTGGCTGCGTCGCAGCGCTTCTTCGATGGTGGCGATCGCTAACCCTGGCAATACTTCTGAAGCATCAATTTGGAAGCTGCCGCGATCAGCCACTTTGAAGGCAATCACAGTCGCAGTTTCAACGCTCACTACCCAGTATTCCGCCACGCCCAGTCGCTCATACAGCAGACGCTTCTGACCCAGATCGTCATTCAAAGTGGTGGAGGCAATTTCAATAGCTAGGGTCGGCGGTCCCCAGGTATCGACATCCACCGGCTGACTGTTTTTAGTCGGACGCTGCACTTCCGTCGTGCCAATGTAGTAGGCCAGATCCGGCTGACATTCCCGTTCTCCAGCTTTGCGAAAGCTGCTGTTGGTAAACGAGACGTAGGCCACGTCTCGCAGCGTTCCATACAGGCTCACCACCGCCGCCAGGATGGAATTATCCTGACCGTGACCCGACCCAATGGGCATGGTTTCAATCCTCATCCAACCGGCATCGTAGTAACACCGGGCGTTGTCGAACTGGGGCTGGTTGGCGATCGCCAAGAAATCGTCCCAGGTCGCAGTGACCCAGGTATCGGTGACTAAATTGCGGGGAGCTGGCGATACGTTGACCATGGCAGTTCACTGTTCTATGCACCAGTGTACTGATTGTAGGCGGGGCTAATTTGAAGTGATGTATGGAATCCTTCCCCCACAGCAAAAAGATCGGTTTCACTAGAAAAAAGCCTTGGGAGAATCAGCGTGTTTGGTCTGGATAACCTGATGGATATGCTCTTCGACTCGACCATGGAGAGCATCAACCGCCATGAGCGCGTCATTCAATTGTTAAAACGCCTCAACCTCGACCCAAATCATCCGCCTGCTGACTTTGAAGCTGTCTACAAATATGCCCTGGTGGAATACGGTGTGGGCAAACCTCGGCCAGCCCTTGAAATCTTTCGGCAGGCCAAAATTCAGGAACTTTTCCGCGAAGCCCTGGAGCGCAACAATCCCTCCATCCTGCTCAAGAATGGAGAAGACTTTCTGACTGACTCGCCCCTCCAGGCTGACCTCCAGGCCAGCAATGTGGATGTGCGGCGAGAGTTTTACGCCTTCGCCGCCGTCTTTATTGAAGTGGCGAAACGGACCCGCACTCCGGCAGAAATCTTGGCTGAGCAAAAGCTGGAATCCCTTCATCGGCAGATTAGTGGCCTGCAAGAGCGCTTAAATCGCCTGCCCACCATTGAGGGAATGCGAACCGAAATGGCTCGACTGGCCGGACAAGGATATGCAGCTTTACCCGGAGCAGTGACAGAAGACGAACCCTTTAGCGCTGAACGCTGTAATGCCTTTGCGTTAGCCCAGCAAATTAGAGGATGGTTCGAAACGCTAGGGTATCGATTTGAAACCCACGAAGTCTGGGAAGCAGATTACTTTGAGTGGATTATCAATGTCTCCGTTTGGCGGAGTCGCTACATCCGCATTTTGGTGCGGGGGGTTGATGGAGAAGTCGGACTGGTCGATGTCAACGCTCTGCGTCAATCGGCAGAGACTCACAAAACGGATGAGGGCTGGATAGTCACGGCTCGGCGCGTTGCCCGTGCGGCTAAAGATCAAGTGGCTCAACCCGAAAACAGTCATCTGGGCTGCTACACGCTAGATGAATTATTGGATCAGGATGCCGACTTTAGCGGCTACCTCACCTGGCTGGAAACGGAAATCCAGCAGCGGGGCATTGACCAGAAATATGTGCCCCTAGCCTGCCTCAAAGAAGAAATCGATCCCGATACCCAACAACGCCTTGGCGTGAGTCGGTACGGCGATCAGGACGGTTGGATTGACGGCTACATTGACCTCTGGCTAGATGACCCGGCCAAAGAACACATTTCGGTGCTGGGGGAGTTCGGCACGGGCAAAACCTGGTTTGCCCTACACTATGCCTGGAAAGCCCTGCAGCGCTACCGCGAAGCCCAGCGACGAGGGCTGGAACGGCCTCGCCTACCTCTGGTCATTCCCCTGCGGGACTACGCTAAAGCCGTCAGCGTCGAATCGCTGTTCTCAGAGTTCTTTTTCCGCAAGCACGAGATTCCCATCCCCGGCTATTCGGCCTTTGAGCAGCTCAACCGCATGGGCAAACTGTTGCTGATTTTTGATGGCTTTGATGAAATGGCGGCTCGGGTAGATCGCCAGGAGATGATCAATAACTTCTGGGAACTGGCCAAGGTGGTGGTACCCGGTGCCAAGGTCATCCTCACCTGCCGCACGGAGCATTTCCCCGATGCCAAGGAGGGGCGTGCCCTGCTGAACGCAGAACTGCAAGCTTCGACCCGTGACCTGACCGGGGAAACGCCTCAGTTTGAAGTCTTGGAGCTGGAGAAGTTCAACGACGAGCAGATTCGCCAGGTATTGGAGCACCAAGCCCAACCTGCAACGGTGGAGCAGATCATGGGCAACTCCCAACTGCTCGACCTGGCCCGTCGTCCGGTACTGACGGAACTCATTTTGGAGGCCCTGCCAGATATTGAAGCGGGCAAGCCGGTGGATATGTCGCGGGTCTATCTCTATGCCGTGCGCCACAAAATGGAGCGGGACATCAAAGCGGAACGCACGTTTACCTCAATGGCAGACAAGCTCTACTTCATGTGTGAGCTGTCTTGGGAAATGCTCAGTACTGACCGAATGAGCATTAATTATCGGGAGTTTCCGGATCGCATTCGCAAGCTCTTTGGTCCTGCTGTACAGGAGGAGAAGGACCTCGACCACTGGCATTACGACATGATGGGGCAAACGATGCTGATTCGCAATGCCGATGGAGACTATACTCCAGCACATCGTTCTTTACTAGAGTTTTTTGCTGCCTTTAAAGTCGCAGCCGAACTAGGCATACTAATCCCTGATTATCTTGCAATCATCGGAGATCAAGACGACTCAAGCAATTCAAGCGAAACAGAAACAAAGACCTGGTCAGAATTTTTTGTAGATAATTTGAATCCGGACAGCGGTGTAGTGCTTAAACACATAATAAAGTTTCGCATTGAAAGCCATGAAAAATTGTATGAAACTTTTAGCAGGTTCAAAATTACAAAGCCTATGATCGAGCTTTTAAGCCCACTTCTTTCAGCATCAGATGATATAGAGATGCAGCTAGAAAATCTGCTCATATCTACTCGTGGAAAGACAAAAGAAGTAATTGGATTTCTAGGGGGAAATATTATTAATTTACTTTTGAGCAAAAACCAGGGAATTCTAAAGAATAAAGATTTATCTAAAATAGTGGTAGATGGTGCCGACTTTTCTGAGGCAGTGTTAGAGGGAACAAATTTTGAAGGTGCCACTGTTGATAATTGCGTGTTCCCAAGAACTTTTGGAAGAGTGAATTCAATTGCCTTAAGTCCTGACGACCAATTATTAGCAATAGGAAACGATCAAGGTGGAATATGTCTATGGGATACTAGAAACGGCAGAGAGTTGTTTGTTTTGGAAGAGCAAAAGATTCAAGGAAATACGGAACAAGAAAACTGGATATGCTCATTAGCCTTTAGCAGAAATAATAGGATTTTGGCTAGTGGAAATTCAGATGGGAAAATAAAAATTTGGGATATTCAGAGCGGACGGTGTACACACATATTATTTGGGCATCAAGATTCAGTAAACTCTGTTACCTTTGACTTTGAAAGTAAAATTTTGGCTAGTGGAAGTTCGGATGGATCAATAAAAATCTGGAATCTTCAAGAAAACGAATGTTTGATGACTTTCGGTAACCACAGTGACTCAGTAAATGCTATTTCCATTAGCCCCGACAATAAGATCCTTATTAGTGGAAGTTCTGATAAAACAATTAAATTGTGGGATTTTGAAACCGGAGAATGTGGAAAAGTTCTATGTGAACATGCAAGCCCTATAGAGTCTGTGGCATTTAGCCCTGATGGAGAGACTTTTGCTAGCGGAGGTTCTGATAGAGTAATTAAAATCTGGAGAGTTGGAAGCCAAAAATCATCTCATACTTTGTATGGTCATACTAATACTATTAGCTCATTGGTTTATAGCCCAGATGGCTCGACCCTTGCTAGCGGTAGTAAAGATAAAACGATTAAGCTATGGAATAGTAAAAGTGGAAAATGTCGTATGACTCTTCAGGGTCATTCTCATTTCGTAAGGACTCTAGCATATAGCTCTAGCGGCTTAACTCTTGCTAGTGGCAGTGAGGACCAAACAGTAAGATTGTGGAATATCGAAAAAGGCCAATCTTACTGCACTATTCTGGGATATTCTCAATGGATACGTTCTATTGATCTAAGTTCAAATGACGTTCTTCTTGCTGCTGGGAGTGCTGATCGTGTAGTGAGAATATGGGATTTCAAAAACCGTGTGCTTGACTTCAGCTTAATCGGACATAGAAGATGGATAAGTTCTGTATCCTTTAATCCCCAAAAAAATATATTAGCTAGTGGAAGTTCTGATGGTGAAATAAGGATCTGGGACTTACTACAAAAGAAGTGCATAAGCATTCTTGAAGCACATTCTGGATGGTTAGATACGATCGAGTTTAGCCCCGACGGAAATTTATTGGTTAGTGGAGGATCTGATAGAAAAATAAAATTTTGGGATGTAGAAAATAAAAGATGCTTGGAAACTTTAATTGGTCATGACGGATGGGTAATGTCCATATCCTTTAGCTCAGACGGAAGTTTTTTGGCGAGTGGAAGCGAGGATGGAACAATTAAAGTGTGGAATATTAGAGAAAAGGAGTGCTATTTAACTTTACATGGGCACAGTGGTTGGGTGACTTCAGTGAAATTCAGTCGAGATGGCCAAAAAGTTGCTAGTAGCAGTAATGATCATGGAGTCAAACTTTGGGATATATGCAGCGGAGAAATTTATAGGATTTTTGAAGGGCATGAAAATACAGTCTGGACAGTAGCTTACAGTCCTGACGAGAAAACCTTGGTTAGTGGAAGCAATGACCAAACTATTAAAATTTGGGATATTGAAAGTGGTTTTTGTATTGGTACCCTAGAAGGGCACGATAGTGGTATACGCTCAGTTAAATTCAGTTCCGATGGTGCAACTCTTATTAGCGCTGGTTTAGACGAAAAAGTTTTTCTATGGGATTTTCATACACGGGAACTCAAGCATGTGCTAAAAATTAATAAGCCTTACAAAGGTATGAATATCACCCATATTAATGGATTGACCGATGCCGAAAAGTCGACCTTGTTTTCACTTGGAGCGGTTGAAGCCTTATGCAATTTAGTACATACAGTGAACGAAGAATAGTTCAATTCATTAATTCGTAGAAACACTATCGGATACTTCTATAAGAGTCGAATTCGCACGTTCGGCTTATTCTTTAACTGAACCAACATCCGCTGCTTCAACTCCTCCACCAATCGATCCACATCCTCCGGCGAACTGACCTCCCGCCCCGTCAAATTCAGGTCGAGACGAATCACCTCTTCCTGATTGACCTCAGACAAAATGTCATCCAAATAACCATTTGCCGTTTCCGCTGCCTGTCCCAGCTTTACCACCGCCGAATCCTTAAGCTGCAGCAGCGACGGAAATAACGCTTCCGGCGAGGTGTTGTAAACCGCCTCCCGCAGCGGTCGTACAACCTTCTCCTCCTGCTGCTCCGTCAGTTGCCGAAACCCCTGTCGCTGCCGCAACTGCTGGCGCACCGTTTCTGCGTCCTTCTCCTGACGATCCAGATAGGTCGTCCGCAGGGCGCGATAGTGCTCCTCGATTGCTTGCAGACTTGGCTTTAACTCTGCAATTTGTCGCCAGGGGCGATCCAGCGCCAGCTGAGCCGCCAGAGCGTCAATCTCCGCCTGGACCTCTGCGGTTTTCTCCACCTCCGTTAGCTGCTTCACCTGGTTCCGCTGCACGTCCACCGCCCGACGCACGGCCTCCACTGCCGCATCATTCAGCTCAGACTCCATGATGCCTAGCATCTCAATCCCCTCTCGCAGTGGGTCCAGGGCCTTGAAGACCGCCAGCACCGTATCCTGCACCTGGCGCGATCTCGTACATTTCTCCAGTGCCTGCCGCAGCTTCACCAGAGCATCCGGCAAATCCGGGCGGTTAGGCAGTCGATTATAGCGGCGTTCCAACTCCTGCAGCCGAGCCACTAATCCCGGAAACTGCTCAAACACCGCGTCGGCAATGGCATCATTCTCCCGGTCCAGGGGACGCTGCAGCGACTGCTCAAAGAAGCGGCAGATACTCACCCGGTCCCTGGGTTTAAGCCCACCATCGCCGGGGGGCAAAATCTCCGCTCGCTTCAGGTCCCGGTCTTTGGTAAACATATCCCGCGCCCCCGGATCGCGCACCGAAGTAATCTCCGGTCCCTGCTCCGGTCGAATCCGAATTCGCTCTGCCCGCAGTAACCCCACCAGGCAGGCTTTGATCATGTCCGGGGCATAGCCGTGGGGCGGGCCACCAAAGTCCGCTAACAGAATATTGCCAGCGGCACCATTGGATTCCTGAATGTAGGCGGCAATCCGCGTCGGCACTTCCCCATTACAGGAGGGCACATACTTGCCGCCATCCAGGTCTAAAATGCCCAGCCCATCCTGCATGAACTTATGGGAAGGGCCGGAAAGGTTCGGCTCCAAAAGCTGGTTCAGCTCACCCGGCGTCACGGGAATATCCACATAGCGGCTGTACAGCTCCGGCATGATGCTTTCGCCCACACTTTGCAGCAAAGAGGCAAAGCCGCTGCCGTGGGCGTCCTTATCTATCCGCCGTCCCTGGAAGTAGAGATCCCCTTCTACAAAGGCTCGGGCTACTGTTTCCTTGACTTGACTTTCTAGATCATCCAGTCGCCCCTGTTCATCAAACAACTGCCGCTGCTTCTCCCGCGCCAGGGACGACACTCGCGAACTGTAGCGCTCCACCATCTTGCGCGATCGCCCTAGCTCCCGCACTTTGCTGTCCAAATCCCCCAGGGAACCTACGACCCAGACCAGGCGATGGCGCAGACCATTGCGGCTGCTCTCCTGCACCCACTTACCGGTGTCCCGGTCTTCCTTGTTGGTCAGATAGCGAAAATCCACCGTGACCACCGCCAGATCCGTCGGCACCTGCAGGCGCTCATTCTGCTGGTGCCGTCCGTCGCTGTAGTAGGCCGCCCAGCGAAAGGAATTGCCCTTGTAGCGGGGGCGATCCACACTGCCCAACAGCGCTTTCAGCTTTTCAGCCACCATCTCGCTGATGGTATCGGCGGGAACGGTGTAGCTGTCGCGCTCCCGAGCCCATTCTTGTCCTGCTGAGCTTTGTATCTTATAGCCAGTCTTCTCGGAATAAGAGAGGAGGCCCAGTGATCGCAACTTTTCCAAAGCCTGGGTGACTTCTATTGTCTGATTCCCGGCTCCCAGTCGGTCATAGAGACACTGGCTCACTAGCTCCACGGTGGTAGGTTCCTGCTCCTGAATCAGCTCCAGCAGTGCCACGGCCTTCGCCACCTTGATCGCCATCCCATCCTGGGTCACCGCTTCACTGTTAAAGATCCGCGCCAGGGTGTTCTGCACATCCGGGTCGAGGGCCGAAGACTGCACCTCAAAAATGTCTTCCAGCGTCACTAGGGTACCGAGGGGCTTATTCCCCAGCTTCAGCTCCCGAAACAGTTCGCCCAACAGCTGCAGCAGGCCTCGAATGGCGTAGTCATCACCCTTCGCTCGCACCGACCGGGTCCGGAGATTAGTAGTGATCTGCATGAGCAGGTCTACATACCCCGGCAGCATGGGATAGACCTCAACAAAGTCTTCTTCGGTAATCGCCCGGCAGTTGTAGCCATAGAGCTTCAGGTCGCTACGGTGCTGCTGGTACAGCGATCGCAGGTCAGCCTCACGAGTCGGCTGCTTCTTCAACAGCCGCTTGTGTACCACATCCCGAATATTGGTGGGAGCCAAATGGACCCGCAACCGAGGCGGAAAGCGGTCCTTCAGCTTGCCAATGTTGCTCTCATCGTCGCTGTCTTCCAGGGTCTGCTGCCCGGTGGCCAGTAACCACACCTGCCCCTTCAGCTTTTGCCCCAGGGCAGACACAAAGGACTGAAGCCGCAGCATCCGGTTCGTGTTCTGGAAAATGTACTGACTGACCTCATCCACTACGATGAAGAGGGTTTTGCCAGGGGCTCGCAGCCGCAGCATGTGAGCGATCGCCTGGGTTGTCTCCTCCACAGAGCTGCCGATGCCTGTTTTCGTCCCGGCTCGACTATCGATCCAACTCATTGGATCGGCATAGTGAGTTGGTTTCATTGCATGAAGGACAGCTGAAAAATCTTCTTCGGCTAACTGGGTCTGCTTAGCTTCATCCCAGGACTTCCCCAGAGTCTCCTGAGCCTGAGCTAAAAAGACATCCCACTCTCCATCCAGCTCTAGCCGCAGCTCAAAGTCGGCAACGTAGTGGCTGATGGTGCAGTAGTCCAGCCGCTTTTGAATTTCCCGCCGCACCGCTGCATGGATGTGCTCGTCGTCGCGGGCAACGGCCCCAATGTCGAACACCACCGCCAGGGGATCGACTTGGCTTCTCACCTGTTCCCAAATGGTGCGAAATTCTGCAGCTTTGGGTGAATCATCGCGGGATAGCAGGGCATCCGTGAGCGATCGCCCATCCGGCAAGGTAACGCCATCCAGCGCTAACCCCAGCAGCTTGGCGAAGCTGGATTTACCCGATCCATAAAACCCCGAAATCCAGGAGGCTGGCAGTTCAGGGCCACCGGGTTTACCTAGTTCAGCACTGATACCGCTCAGGAGTTTGACAAACTGCTCGTGAATGCCGCTCTTTACCCGCTGGTAGCGAGGGTCCGTTTCGGGATACCCCCCAGTGATGATGTACTCCGATACTTCCTCCTGGAGCTTGGTCGGAGACTGCTCGTGGAAATACACCACCGGCGCAATATTCCGGGTGATATCAGCGGCGAAGACGTCTTTAACCAGCATGGTCGTTTCCATAGAATTTGAAGCCGTTAGTCAGTTATCCATAAATGCGAGGCCGATAATCGCGATCGCCGGGCAGTTCGCCCATAAACGACAGTGACTGGGTATCTTTGCGTTCACCAGGGTAGAGCAGCACGACCGGGAGATTGCGGGTCTTGCCATCGAGATGCTTCAGCAGCGCCGATGAGCGCAGAAACGGGTAGAGCGCCCCTGCCCGCCGCAGGAAGATCACCGTCCGATCGGCCTCGACGGGGTGGTTCTCAACGAATTGGTCAATTTCGGTGATAATGTCTTGGGCAATGCCGTCTGATCCTTCTACATAGGGCGCTATCTTTTCTTTCAGATGATTCAAGGCCCGCCCTGGATTGCGGCGATATAAACTTTGCTCCCGTCGGGAAATGCTCTCGATGACGCGCTCTTCTTCCTGCTTCAGTCGCTTCAGCAGTAGTTGATTCAGGTAAATCTGCCCGACGTTCCAGCCTCGAGCCTGCAGGTCGTGGGTCAATGACTGAATTTGCTGCCGCAGGCTGAACTCCTGCTTCGGGTCATACACCAAAATGGCGAAGCGATAGTTCCGCATCGTGCTGATGCGCGGGCCATCTTCATCCAGCAGATCCTGGCGCAGGGCATTAACGGCTTCATAAACACTGGTAATCAGCGAAGTGGTCATGGGGTACCTCCCAATCGAGCCAGTGCCCAGGTTTTGAGGTCGGGATAAGCCCAGCCAAAATCGTGCAGTTCAGCCATACGGTTAAACGAGATGTCAGGCAGCTTTCGGAGTCGTTGTTCTAAAAACCCTTCTGACAATCCGACAGACGCCAGATAGGGATTTTCCATTAGGGTGCCCGCAAATTCCAGCTGACGCAAAAAATACAGCCAATAAGTCAGTGCCTCATCCGAAATTTGCGGATAGCTGAGCGTACGACTCCCGGTGCCACGGGCACAGAGTCCTGCCGCCGCCGCTGCTGTCAGGAGCCCTGTTGCCATCCGTTGGGAGGTTGCAGGAGCCCATTCACTGCCAATATTCGCCACGACCCAGCGGATCACAATATCCCGATCAACGGCAGCGGTCTTCTGGTACCGTCGCTGCTCTAAGTACTCCCCCGTGAAGCGACGGTAAGTTGGATCCGCTAACTGTAGGTGCCAGTGGCAAAGATTTTGCCGAATCACCGGGTCAGCCGGTTGCCATGTTGTCAGCATGGCCAGAGCGACTGGATAGCGATCGTAGCGATGATCAAACTCTGAAAGCAGCCGTTTTACCCGGTCCATGCTTTTATTGCCAAACCAGCGCTCTTCAAAGGCTAGAGTTGCCAGTTCCGGTTTGGGCATATCTAAGCGCCGTTGTTCCCAGTAGGCTAGGCTCTCCTCTGCTGCCAGCGACACCCTGAACAAACGGGTATGGGTTTTCGTCACCTCAGCGCCATAAGACAGGGATTCCAAACTCTCCGAGGATTGACGTATCGCCATTAGCCTTCCAGGGGATAAAACGGCATTGGGTATTCGTCCGTGAGGGGGAGCAACGCAGCGGCCAGCTTGGCTGCACACAGATCGTGCCCTCCTGGCATGGGCTCCATCATCTGCCGCCCACTGGGAACAACTTTATAGTTTGGGGCCGGATCTCGCTGCACAGCCACCTCAAACGCTTCCCGAGAGAACTCCTCACTGATATTCATCGGTAAAGCCAGAACTTCATCAGGATTGGACTGATGAAGTTTGTGCTCCCGCAGGCGATCGCTCAGCTGTTCATCAATGCCAAAACCCCAAAAGAAAAGCGTCCTCACCGCATCCGGTTTGGCCATATCCGATCGCTTTTGGTGATCTGCCTGAATGGCCGCCCTCAGTGCCGCTTCTATAGAAGCCCATCGATGGGTACGCGGCATCATCTTCTCCAGCAGATAGCCACCAGCCTCCACATCGATCATATCGGCACGCCACCAGTTGAGCCGTGGAGAGCCGCCTGGAAATTCTCCAGCCCAAGCAACCAAGATTTGTAGAGCAAGGATCCGATCGAGGATGTCAGACGCCAGACGGACAGAGGGCATACAAGTTTTCGACGGTTTGTGTCAGCAGTAGCTTACTGTTTGCTTAAACATCCTAATTCTATGTCTGAGCCACTCACAAAGAGTTGACCGACCTGGAGCAGCCGTTTCCAGCCCATATCTCAAGTCACCAAATTATGCGTTGTTATGCGTTCATTGGGGTAAGTTTGGGGCAAATTGAAAAGGCACTACGCTGAAAGCCTTGAAAAGTAAGGGTTTATAGAGGTCTGAAAATCCACCTATGCTGCATCCAAGGTCTCTTTGGTAAGTACCCTGAGCAGGCTTGTTCCATCTAGCAGTGCTGCAAGTTGTGGGAAAACAGGGCCATTGCACGACTGAAAATCATCTGTTGTGAATTAGTCTTTAAACTCCTTGTAACTGTTGCCTAACAAGGGTTTTGGCGATTTTCACTTAAAATCCTTAAAACCCTCTCTGTATAGGCGTTTCAGCGATTTCTTCCGTCATTTCGCAACAGGTCTAATGTAGCCTTCACTTCATCCATTTAGCGTTCTCGCCCTTGAGACAAGTTAGGTGTCCGCTGGGCTTGACCAGCTTGCAGCACTTGAATCGCTTGTACTTGAGTAACCGTTCCGTTGGCATACTGCTCAATCGTAGGAAGCGGAACGTGTTTCACATCCATCTGAAATCGGGCATAAGGCCCCTGCTGTAGCAATGAACCGACTGCCTGAGGCGTCTCCCCAGCGCCGAGAGCGGCTGCGGTCACCTGCTGATCCAACTGAATTGCCGCCAGGTCACTCCCTACATACTCGCGATACAGGTCAGGATAACTCTGGATTTTGCCCGTCACTGCACAGGCATATTCGAGGTACCGCTGCTGCTGCACCTCATTCACCGTTTGCTGTGCATACTGCAATAGCTTGGATAACGCCGCCTGCTTTTCCTCTGGGGTCAGCGTGGCCGCTTGATGCTGAGTAAACGGCCCTTGAGCCAACAGTTGAATCACTTGCCGCGCTGAATTCCCTGCTTTGAGGGCAAACCCGGCAACCTCTTGATCCAAAGCCTGCGCCGCTGTCGCGTTTGGGGCATAGCGCTGATATAACTCCCCGTAGTTTTTTACCGTCTTGCCGGTGGCCTTCGCCAGAGAGAAATACTGTTCTCGAACGGCTTTACCCTTTGCACTGTCCGGTTCTTTTGGCAGAGGCAATTCCGTCATAAGACATCCGCAAACTCATCCAGCAAGTCAGCCTCCTGATTAATCACATGAGCCATTTGATCAGGAGCAGGTGTTGGT
>CAZLYS010000036.1:4487-12333 GCA_964563415.1 uncultured Halomicronema sp. | reverse complement strand
GTTTTGGTACTGGCGTCACCTTCCGACGGCCCCTAGATAATGGCTGGAGTGCCTCTCTCGGCACCCTGTACCAGCGAATCCGCACCACCGATGCTGATGGCAACATTGTGACTGAAGATGTTGGCCCTGACCAAATTCCTGGCACCCCCGACGATAATCAATTATCTGCCAGCGGCACAGGAGAGGACGATCTGTGGACAGTGCAATTTGGTGTGGTTCAAGATCAGCGCAACAATTCTCTGACGCCGACTAGTGGTTCGGTTTTACGATTGGGGACTGAACAATCGATTCCTTTAGGCAGTGGCAGTATTTTCTTTAACCGTCTGCGGGCGAGCTATAGCTACTACGTACCAGTGTCTTTCTTGAATTTCAACGAAGGCCCCCAAGCGATCGCGATTAACGTCCAGGGCGGCAGCATTATTGGTGACTTCCCACCTTACGAAGCCTTCTCCATCGGGGGCACAAACTCTGTCCGCGGTTACGATGAGGGTGAACTGGGAACGGGACAAAGTTACCTGCAAGCATCGATTGAATATCGGTTTCCGCTGTTTTCTTTCTTAGGCGGTGCCCTCTTCTTAGATGCCGGTACTGATGTCGGTACCGGTGATAGCGTGACAGGATCACCCGGTCCTGACCGTGAAAAACCGGGTAGCGGTTTTGGCTACGGCGCCGGGGTGCGGGTCCAAACACCTTTAGGGCCAATCCGGGTTGACTATGGCTTTAATGATCAAGGCGATGGACGGCTACACTTTGGTATTGGTGAACGGTTCTAGATCATGGCCCAGTCCCCTCCACAAGCAGACGATATCAAAGCATCGCCTGGCAGCGATGTGCCCCAGCAGCACACGATTGTGCAGCCTGTCACTCAGACGGGCATCGGGTTGCATTCGGGGGTAGACGTGAGAGTGCAGATTCAACCAGCAGCCCCGAACACGGGACGTATTTTCCGGCGTAGTGACCTGCCGCAGCAGCCAGAGATTAGGGCTCATGTTGATACAGTTGGACAAACTCTCCTGTCTACCGAATTAGGCCACGGCAACGCCACGGTACGGACTGTCGAACATTTGTTGGCGGCCATGGTGAGTCTAGGTATTGATAATGCCTACATCGATGTCAACGGGCCAGAAATGCCTCTGTTGGATGGTTCGGCTCAGCTTTGGGTGACCGCGTTGGCAGCCGCCGGACTGCAACCGCAAGCAACTGAGCGACCTACAGTCATCGTGCAAGAGCCGATTTGGGTGCGGGACAAAGATGCTTTTGTCGTCGCGATGCCAGCGCCCGAAACTCGACTCACCTACGGCATTGATTTTGATTTAGCCCCCATTGGTAATCAGTGGCATAGTTGGGCACCGGCATCTGGCTCTTTTACGACCGAGATTGCACCCGCCCGCACCTTTGGGCTCGCTCATCAAATCGAATATTTACGTTCGCAGGGGTTAATTAAAGGGGGCAGCTTAGACAATGCCTTGGTGTGTGATCGCGATGGCTGGGTAAATCCTCCCCTCCGGTTTATCAACGAACCAGTGCGCCACAAACTCTTAGATTTATTGGGTGATTTGAGTCTTTTGGGGACATTACCCATTGCCCACATCATGGCGTACAAAGCCAGTCATGATCTCCATGTGCAACTGGCCAAAGCGATCGCCACCCAAACAACATCTAGCTAGGATGCACTTCAGGTGGGAGAATGATGAAGATTTTCTAAAAGAAGGCGCACTTGGCCTGCACAGCCCATTGTGAAGAAACCGATGACAACCGTGGTCAGCACCCATTCAAACTCAGGCACTTCCACCGCAACCCCTCCTGCAACGGCAGATAGTGTCCCCACCAAAACAACCTATACCGTTGAAGAAATTCAACAGTTACTCCCCCACCGTTATCCGTTTGCTCTGGTCGATCGCATCATCGACTACGTTCCTGGGGAACAGGCCACTGGCATCAAAAATGTCACTTTCAACGAACCCCAATTTCAAGGCCACTTTCCGGGACGACCGATTATGCCGGGAGTCCTGATCGTTGAAGCGATGGCTCAAGTGGGCGGCGTGGTACTGACTCAGATCCCCGGTGTCGATGGGCTGTGCATGTTTGCGGGCATTGACAAGGTCCGGTTTCGGCGTCCGGTTGTACCTGGTGATCAACTGGTCATGACTGTCACACTCCTGGCTATCAAGCGGCAGCGATTTGGCAAAATGCAAGCACGGGCCGAAGTCGACGGACAGCTGGTGTGTGAGGGAGAACTCATGTTTTCCGTAGTTGATTAATCTAGCCCTCAATTTTGCATAATGACTGTGCAGCTTACTGATACTCAGGGTTCCGGAGGCATGTCCTTGACTAGGCTTATCCATCCAACAGCGGTGATTCACGCGGGGGCGACTCTGCATCCGACTGTCAAAGTCGGCCCGTATGCTGTGATTGGAGAGAAAGTTACGGTTGGACCCGGCACCGAAATTGGAGCCCATGTGGTCATTGATGGTCATACCGAAATCGGGGCCAATAACCAAATTTTTCCTGGCGCGGTTATCGGCATTGAGCCGCAAGATCTGAAGTATGACGGTTCCGTTAGTTTGGTGAAAATTGGCGACAACAACCGCCTGCGTGAGTATGTCACCGTTAACCGAGCCACCCACGCCGGAGAAGCCACTGTCATCGGTAATGACAATCTGCTCATGGCCTACGTCCACGTGGCCCATAACTGCGTCATTGAGAATCAGGTAATTATTGCCAATGCCGTGGCCCTCGCCGGACACGTAGAAATTGAGTCCAACGCGGTAATTGGCGGCGTTTTAGGGATTCATCAATTTGTTCACATTGGTCAATACGCCATGCTGGGTGGCATGAGCCGCATTGATCGGGATGTCCCTCCCTACATGGTGGTAGAAGGAAATCCTTGTCGAGTTCGCGGTCTCAATGCGATCGGGCTCAAGCGGGCTGGGATTACGGCTCTAGAAGGAGGACGCTACTACCGAGAGCTTAAGGAAGCTTATCGGGTGCTCTACCGTTCTGAAGAACCTTTGCAAACCGCCCTCGCGCAACTCGAAGCGGCGGCTCAACAGAATGACTTTGTCAAACACCTACAAGTGTTTTTGCAGACTTCCTCAAATGAGGCAAGTCGGCGGGGACCAATGGTCGGAGGCAACCGCAACAAAGCGTCTAAGAGCGGAGAATGAACAGAGACAGCAGCCAGAGCCGCGATCGCCTTGACGCTCTCCACATCTTTATTAGTACAGGCGAAGTCTCGGGAGATCTGCAGGGCAGCTATTTAGCTAAGGCACTCCATCAGCAAGCCCAATCGCGAGGCCTCAAACTGACCCTCTCGGGACTGGGAGGTGAACGGATGGCGGCGGCGGGTACTCATTTAGTGGGGAATACCACACCGATCGGGGCGGTTGGCATCTTCGAAGCCTTGCCCTTCTTAATCCCGAGCCTCCGGATGCAGCGCCAAGCTCAGAAGTTTTATCGCCAGCATGCAGTCGATTTGACCATTTTTTTGGACTACATGGGGCCAAATCTGGCATTGGGCAAATTTTTGCATAGACATTTCTCGCAAATGGCCACAGCCTACTACATCGCTCCCCAGCAGTGGGTTTGGGCGTTTAGTGACAAAGACACGCAGTGGCTGACGCGGATTGCCGATCAAATGGTGGCGGTCTTTCCTGAAGAAGCCGTTTACTATCGCCGGTTTGGAGCTGAGGTTCATTATTTTGGTCATCCCTTAATCGACCGGTTTCCGCAGCCGCCCAGTCGCACTGAGGCCCGTCAACAGCTGAATATTCCAGCAACAGATACCGTGATCACTTTGTTGCCAGCTTCTCGTCAGCAAGAAGTCGTGCGAGTGTTACCAGTTGTTATTGCCGCAGCGGCAGAAATCCAGAGCCAGCTTCCTGATGTGAAATTTTTAGTGCCGATTTCAATGGCCAAGCTGCGTCCGGAGATCGCCCAGGCTGTTGCCCAAGCTAATCTCAATGCTGAACTCATCGACTCCGGCAGTGCGACCGCGATCGCGGCAGCAGATCTGGTGCTCAACAAGTCTGGCACCGTCAATCTTGAAGTTGCGCTGATGGATATTCCTCAGGTGGTGGTTTATCGCCTGAATCCCGTCACAGCCCGTATCGGCTACTACCTGCTCAACGCCAAGATGCCCTTTATTTCACCCGTTAATTTATTTGTGAATAAGTCAGTGGTGCCCGAGTTTGTGCAATGGGAGGCGACGCCCACCGCGATCGCCCAAGCCAGCCTCAAACTCTTGCAGGACGAAACAGCCAGGGCTGAAGTCTATGCTGGGTATGCCGATATGCGGGCTCAAATGGGAGAACCAGGGGTGTGCGATCGCGTTGCCGCTCATTTGCTCGACTTTGCGCTATCTCGTCAACAGGCGAGTCCCAGTCTGGTCTAGTAAAACGGCTCTGAAGCCTCCTACTCATTACTATTCAAATCAACTTTAGTCGGTACAGCTTCCTCCAGTGAGGTTGGAATCATCAACGCAGGCAGAAAGTCGACTTCGCGACTCCAGGTGTCAAGGGTTAGACCGACAGACTGATCTAAGGCCACAACACTGTTAAGAAACTCAATCTCGGCCTGGAGTTCTTGATTCTGAGCATCGACCAAATTTTCTTCTTGGGAAATGACTTGGAACAGGTTGCCCCCAGCGCGACCGCGTTCAAAGAGTTCGCGAGTGGCTTCTAATTGCAACCGGGCATTGTCAGTCGCTCGCCGCGCCGCGTCTACCCGCACCAAATTCGCCCTTACCGTGTTGAGCTGATTGGTAATTTCATTGCGGATGGCGATACGCTGCTGTGATAGCCGATTTGCTTGTTGTGCTATCTCAACTTCACGGCGCACGCGGGCAGTTTCTAGGTTGGGTTCATCAAAGGTGCGGCGAGCGACTAATCCTAGAGTAGTCGTAGAAAAATCCCCCAAGTCGGCATCGCCCTCAAGATTCAGTTGCCAGCGTAAATCATCCTCTGCCACATCTAAATTGAGTTGGGCCACGTCTTGGTCCAGCAATGTTTGCTGATAATCGGGACGCTGTTGGTAGGCGATCGCGACTAACGTTTCCAACTCGTAAGGTTCCACCCTATTAACAGCGGCTTGAAACAGATCGCGGATCGTCTCAGGCGCAGCGACAAACAACACGTTTTGGTCGGTTCCCAACTGGTCTAGTAATGCGGTGTTAGCCGCTTCTAAGCCCGTCTGGGCCACCAATAGATCTCGTTCAGCATTAGCGACCGAACGGCGAGTATCAGCGAGTTCTATGGCTGCTTGGCGACCCGCTTCAACGAGTGCTGTCAAAATCTCTAATTGCTGCTCTCGTCGCGTCAAAGCCTGAGCCTGAATCGCCACAGCTTCTTGAGCTTGGATCAAGTTTGTGTACTGATTCACAGTCGTGCTCACAGTTTCAATCAAGGTTTGCTGCAGCCCTAAAAAGTTTTGTGATTCCTGGAGTCGAGCAATCTCGACGGGCGTTTCGTTGATAGCGGTGCCAGCCCCCTGCAGCAGCGGTTGAGTTACCTGCAGGCGAATTGGGGTATCGCCCAAAGCATCCAAGCTCAGGTTAATCGCTGTCCCCAAGCGGGTCGTCACTTCTCCTTGCAAACCGGCACTTTGAGTCAAGCTCGTGCGATCGCCGATTTCCGTTGAGCTGCCGCCGATACCACCCCGTAAATTGCGGTTGATGAACCCATCTTCGTCGAAGCTCTGGCTCACACCCAGACCGACGGCAGGCGTTAATCGCGGGTCAAAACGAGATTCGGCTTCCACCAGCTGTTGCTGCTCAATCAGGCGTTGCAGCTGGCGATCGCGCAGCGCCCGGTTCCCCGCTACCGCTAAATTGATGAGATCAGGCAGGGTTAAAGCCACCGGCGAGCGATTTGGAACCACCGCATTGGACCCAACGCTTTCACTATCTAACGACGACGCCTCGGATAACTCTGCCTCCCCTTCCACCGTTTGAGAGGGGGCGGATGGCAACGGCTGAAACACTGGGTCAGCCATTACGGGAACGGGAGCGATCGCCCACACCAGCAACACACTACCCGTCCAGCCCCAGGATCGATATCGGATCAACGGCATCATGCCCTATTCTCCCCGTAAGGCTTGTACGACATCGATTTGCGTAATCCGCAGGGCGGGAAAGAAGCTGGCCCCCACCCCCACGACAAACGCCGCTCCCATCGAAATGGCGGCATCTTGCACTCGAAAAGTGTAGGGCGCTTCAAAGACCTGAGTCGTCGCCACTTTTGTTAACCCGTGAATGGTGACGATCGCCGCCGTGCCGCCAATCAAGCTCAGCAGCGCCGCCTCCGCGATAAACTGTGCCATCACTTCCCAATCGGTGGCCCCAATCGCGCGGCGTAGGCCAATTTCACGGGTACGCTCCATCACTGCCGCGATCGTGATATTGGCGATACCGACGCCGCAAATTACCAGGGACAACACCCCCACCCCTTTGAGAATGCGGGTGCTCGTGCGCTGCTGCTGCTCTTCTCGGTATAAGTCTTCGGCGTTGCCCCAAGTATTTATGGCAAAACCGGGATAGCGCTGTTCGAGAAAGGTTTGCACTCCGTCTTCCACCGTTTGGTAGTTCTCTAACTGCGCGATGGCTACTTGGGTACGGCCCCAGGTAAACTGCCCAGCGATCGCATCGGCATAGTTTTGGGTCACCCAAACCGTGCCCGACGGTTCACTATCACCCCGCCAGCGTTTCGTTTCCACAACTCCGACCACCGTCAAGCGAATCGTGTCTAAAAATACCCCTTGCCCCACCGGCGAACCCTCGGGAAAAAGCTGATCGGCCAATACAGAATCGATAACCGCTACGGGATGATATTCGTCAAAATCTGACTTTTGAAAAAATCGCCCGGCGATCATTTGCCGTCCCGTCATTTCTTGAAAATTCAGCGACACCCCCTCAATCTCTGCCTCATTGGAAACTTGAGCTTGATGCCGCACTTGGTCAACATTGAACACTCGAGTCGACTGACCCACTCCGGCAATGCCGGGCACCACCTGTTGCATCGCCACAAAATCTTCTTCCCCAAGTTCTGGAGGAGAATTGGTACCGGTCGGATCATAAATCCAGGGAATCACGAACGGATTATCGCGCAGAGCCAGTTTTTGCTGAATTTGGGCAGTCGTAATCGCTTCAATATTGAGGGTGGCATTGACCGCTGCAACGCCCATAAAAATGCCGAGGGTCGTCAATCCTGAGCGCACCCAGTTCCCCCCTAAATCTCGGAAGGTGGTCACAATCAAATCGGCGGGAGAAAGGGCCATGACTACATTGCCCCGCCAGCGCGACCGGGACTGGCCGCATCCCGTTCTCCGCCAGGCAAAGCATCCGCCTCTGTGCTCAAAGGTTGCCCCGGTGACAAGCGAGCTTCCGGGGGCAGCGACACCACGATTTCGTCACCTGCCTGTAAGCCAGCGGTAATTTCTACCGCTTCCAAGGTTTCGAGCCCCAGGGTGACTTCTCGCTGACGAGCCAGATTATCAGCATCGCGCACCCAAACATAGGGTGCTGCACCATCCCGCTGAATCGCGGTAACGGGCACGACTAAGGCATCCTGGCGCTGTTCCAGAATAATATCCACGCTGACCGCACTTCCCGGAATCAACGACCCACTCGGTTGATTTAAGGCTGCTTCAGCCTCAACAGTTGACTGTTCAGAATTATTTTCTTCAGTCACGGCTTGCGGTGAAACTTGAATGATGCGCCCCTCAAACACCTCTGGATTCGGCCCAATCACACTGACTCTGACTGGCATACCGATGCCGACTTTGGCCGCATTCAGAGTCGTCATCTCTAAACGAATGCGTTCCTGAGTCGGATCGCCAATACTCAGCAGAC
>CAZLYS010000036.1:0-4477 GCA_964563415.1 uncultured Halomicronema sp. | reverse complement strand
GGCCTTCGCGTTCGACCCCATCCCCCGGTTTGACATCTACCTTGAGGACGATCGCATCCATCGGTGAGACCAGCTGATTATCGGCCAACTCCAGTTGTAAACTGGCCAGCGTCAATTGGTCTTGCTCAACCCGTAATTGCGCTTGCGCCAGTTCAACTTCGGCATTCCGTAAAGCTGACTGAGCGTCTTCCAGTTCACGTTTGTCAGTTCGAAAGGCATCTTCAGAAATGTAACCCTGCTCTAGCAAATCGGCTGAATCGGCTAAGCGAGATTCGGCATCAGCGACCCGTGATTGCCGCTCGGCTAGCACCTCTTGCTTGCGCCGGAGGTCGAGCTGATTGATCCGAGCTTCCACCGTGCGATCAGCTAACCGCTGCTGCAATCCGCGATCGCGCAGTTCTAGTAAGACCTGCCCTTGAGTCACGCGCTGTCGCTCTTCAACGAGCACTGACTGTACGGTGACATCTCCAGGCGCTTTAAAGGTCTGCTGCCCACCCAATTCAACAATTCCGGACTCGGTGATGATCTCTTCTAAATCACCTCGACTGACTGGGGCCAGAGTGACCATCACCACATCAGGCGGCGACTGGATAAACGCCCGATACCCGAACCAGCCTCCGATACCCACGATCGCAATCAACCCGGACGCCATAATCCACTTGAGGCCAGTCTGCTCGGGCTGGCGCGGCTCTGCCCACAGGTCTAGATCCTCCGGCTCGGGTGATTTGTTTAGGGTAGATGGCGAGGTCGTCTGCGGATCCTCGGGTGGGGTCGGTTCCAAGACCTTGTCCTGATTAAGTTCCAAACCGGAATCTTCCACAGTCATTCTGATTAGCTGGGGGTATTCGTCAATCCTGCCGCCATCGGCGGGCGAGTTTACTGAGGGAGGCGTTTAGTCTAAACAACGGGAAAGTTTGAGCATTACTATCGAGTTCACCTTGCAAGGAAATATTCGCCCTCCGCGTGCGCCCTGGCAATGACGCTTCTACACCTCCTGGGGTGATACATGATCGTTCAGGATGCGGCCATCGCTCATCTGGATAATGCGCTTACTGTAACAAGCCACCTCATGGGAATGGGTCACCATCACAATAGTCATTCCGCTCTTGTGCAGTTCATCAAAGATGGTCATCACTGCCTCGGCAGAATGAGTATCCAAAGCCCCAGTCGGTTCATCTGCCAGCAACAACAGGGGCCGGTTCACAATGGCCCGGGCGATCGCCACTCGCTGCTGCTGGCCGCCAGAGAGTTGAGTGGGACGTTTATCTAAGCGATGCCCTAAACCCATGCGTTCAAGGGCGGCAGTGGCTAACTGTTGCCGCTGATGACGCCCGACCCCCAGATACATCATGGGCAAGATGACATTTTCTAAGGCGGTCAAATTGTTCAGTAGTTCATATCGCTGAAACACAAAGCCAATCTGGCGATTTCGAATGCGGGCCAGTCGATTTTTTCCCAGATGCGACACATCCACAGCATCCAACTGATATCTGCCGCGACTGGGGCGATCAAGGCAGCCGATGATATTCATCAGGGTCGTCTTACCCGAGCCCGACTCGCCCATAATGGCGCAATATTCACCGCGATGAATGGTGAGACTAATGTGATCGCAAGCCTTGACCAGCGCTTCTCCGGCACCATAAATTCGAGAAATCTGCTCTAGCTGTACGACCGGCTTGAGCGACGAGAGCGCCCCTTGGCCTTGAGAATTTGCAGTCTGCGTCGATAGGACCATAGCCATTACTGATGATGCGCCTCGATTTTAGCGCGGGGCAATTTTGAGTTCCAAGTTCAGGTCACAGTCAGTCCCCAATACCGGCACCCTGACCCCGTTCAAAACGGCAACTCGTCTGCCATGGCTTCGCGCTGCAGCGCGATCGCTGATAGGCCCGCCACTGTCGTCGTAAACTCGCCCGCTTCATTAACGGCAATGACGCGATCGCACTCTTCGTCAGCCTCGACCTCAGCGCTGATCACCTCACAATAATCGCCAGCCGGCAGTTGGGTTTGAAAGGTGTGGGTCAGGGCTGCAGCGTCACGATTAATGACCACAAAGCCTTGTTCGCCGCGTCCAAAGGCAATTTGATTACCGCCATTACTCCACCAGTCAGTCACTTTTGGCACCGCCTGCGTCGCTGCACGAAAAGACACCATTGCCGTGATCGCCGGGTGACGATGCTCGCAGACCCATTCACCCCCGCAGCCCAACCGATCTGGCTCATAGACCGTGCGCGTTCGACCATCTACCGTCGCCGGTGGCCCCTGCTCAGACGAGGCAAAGGCATAGCTCGACATAATGCGTGGCTGACCGTACGGATACGCCAACATAAACACCATTGCCAACGTATGTAGTGGTCCATCTTGATACGTCACATAGTTACCGCCGCCACCGTGACCACGCTGCTTGTCATGATTATCAATGAAGACCACCGATTGTTGGCTAGGCACTAAGTCGGCAGCCCATAACGCATCCTGCAGACCAGCAAGGCTGCGATCGCCCACATTCAAAAACGCCTCACCCACAATGCGACCATACTCAAAATCGATCACATCGCCCGAACCGTAATAGTCATATTTTTTAATCGCCTCCGTCCCCGGATCAATGACCTCTTGATAGATAAAGGGATCGGGCTCTACGAGATCGCGCACCTGCTGCAGAATCGCCGCCAACTCTTCACTCCGCATATGCTTGGCCGCATCAATCCGAAATCCGGCAATGCCTAAACTCGACAAGTCTGCCAAATAATCGACCAACTGAGATTGCACGCCAGGCAAGGCTGTGTTCAAGTCAGGTAGACCAACCAGCTCACATTGCGTCACCTGTTCAGCATTTTGATAGTCCGTAATGGACTTGCGACAGTCGTTAAAGTCTTCAGGACGATACAACCCTGGGTAGTCGTAGCGACTAAACTCAGTACCCGCAGAACCAGGAGCTGCATCGATCGCCGCCATATGATTGATGACCGCGTCGGCATAAACAGCGACTCCGGCAGCCTGACAGCGCTGCACCATATTAGCTAGCTGAGCGCGATCGCCACTGCGGCTAACAAGCTGATAACTCACGGGCTGATATCGTTGCCACCATGGAAAATTCAACTCGGGAACAATCACATGCTCTTGGGGAGGTGAAATCTGCACCGCCTGATAGCCCTTTGGTCCCAAGAAGCGCTCACACTCTTGTGTAATATCTTCCCAAGTCCACTCAAATAAGTGCACTATCACAGCCGCGTCGGGTGGCCGATAACGGCCCTCGCGTTGGGTAAACAACGAACCTGCTTGCAAAGGTCGATATTCTCGCCCAGCAGAAGCTGCCAGCAACCCAGCGGCTAGTAAAGTGCCTTGCCATATCCGCTTAACCTTGACAGTCCGAGCAGTCATGCCACCTATCCTAGAAGCTCAAAACTCGAATCATAGATCGCGACTACTCCATGCTGTTGCAGTAGTGAGTTTTCTGATTACCGAGCCGACAACATGAATGGCCAAAATGACTTATTAAGGCTAAGAACTTCACCAAGGCTAGGAATTTAGCGAACGGGGCTGCGGACGAAAGTTCAAAATGGGGCTCAGCAAAAGCAGGCCAGGGAAGAAGGCAAATACTAATCCGTACAACACAAAGCGCTCTACAGAACTGACCTTATGCCATTTGACCTTGAGATAAAACAAGATAGCAGCAGGAATCACCAACAGGTAGGCGATCGCCAAGCCACCATAAATCCCCAGGCTAATTAAGGTATCTAAAGAAAAAGGCAAAGCATCCAACATGCAACTCTCCAGTGAATGGCCTTATTAGGAGACTCTGCGGTTGTCTCGTGACCATCGTGACATACTTCCGTAAATGTTCCTATAAGGATTTCAGTTTGTCTAGGGGCGCTGTTGTACCTATGATTTTCGATTGGAAATTGTCAGCGATCGCAGCTTGCCTCATGTTGCTAATCGCGATTACCGGTTGTGGCGGTGACGATAACGGCGGTGACGAGGTGCCCCAAGATGGCGGTGGCCGTCCCCCGGTTGGGACAGTTTCAGAGCATGTTGATCGCTCTGGCCGCTCGCTTCGGGTCGGCTTCGATGTAGCGCTGTAGCGACTTCAAATCTTGGTGCCCGGTGATGCCCTGAATCGTCTTCAAGTCGGTACCTACCTCTGAGAGCCGCGTGATAACCGTTCGCCTAAAACTGTGAGTGCTGAACCCTTTGTGTGATAGACCGGCACGCCGTACTGCTCGTCTGAGCGCGGTATCGAATGCCTGACGACTCAGATAAGAGCGTTCACCGGGGAATAGATACCCCGCCCCTGGTTGGTCGTAGGCTGCCAAAATCTCAATTAAGTCATCATGGGCCGGACACTGGCGCGTGAAGCGCTGGCCACCGGGTGATCCCTTCCGAGTCTGCTTCCGAAACGTGATTTCATTGAGCACCTTACCGGTATCGCTGTAGCAGTCGGAAACCTTGAGCTGTAGCACCGCGCCAATCCGTTCACCCG
>CAZLYS010000035.1:1597-12431 GCA_964563415.1 uncultured Halomicronema sp. | reverse complement strand
CCAAAAAGCCGATGCCCCCAGCGGCACTGCTATCCAGACGGCGCAAAGGCTGTCTGCCCCAGACAAAACTTTCAATCCGGCCCAAGTTGAGGAAACAGAACACCTTGCCGGAGCTCGAGGCAGCAGCACTGACGATGGTATTCGCATTCACAGCGTGCGATTGCCGGGGTTAATTGCACACCAGGAGGTGATTTTTGGATCACCAGGTCAGATCTATACGCTGCGGCACGATACGAGCGATCGCGCTTGCTACATGCCCGGCGTGTTACTGGCGGTACGGCGAGTCATGCCCTTGAAATCTTTGATTTATGGGCTGGACAATATTCTGTAGCGCTGTTCCAGCTTCGTTTAAAAAGAAATAGTCCGACCCTAAAGCCCCCAAGGGTCGGACATCTCACCTGTAAGTACGCTATATGCAGAATGATGGACTACTCTAAATTGCCCCCAAGAGCAGCTTATTCATGCCTGCGCGCGTTCTCCAGAATTAATACTATTGTGGTCTGGTTAAACCAGAATGACGTCGAAGAAACCACGCAAATGCAGGTAAATTGCCGCTAAACTTTCTGGCGGCAGTCCGTGTAACTACGTTTGAAAGAGTGTCCTTTGAGTCAATTCCTCTTTATTTCTTGTCTATCCAAATCGTTTGGTGAGGGTGCCGATTTGCTTGATGTCGCCCCCACAGTTGGAGAAGAACCATCCAAGTCACTAAAATCCCCAGACAGCAAAGCCTCTATGACTGCACTCTGATTTCTTAACTTTGCCCGATGACTGCTGTGTCTTTGTCTGGCTTCCTCAGCCTTACAGAAAGCTTCGGCGGGTATGTCGAAATTTGTTTGAAGTGTTCGGTACTGATGGGATGCGGTAGGTTTGAAAGGCTTGGCGAGGATTTAAGGACGGATGGCGCAGTATTTTGCGACGGTAGCTAGAGGGCTGGAGGCAATGGCCACCCAAGAATTACAAACCTTGGGCGCGGTTGATGCTGAACCTGGATTTTGTGGGGTAGCCTTTTCCGGTGATCGCGAATTGCTCTATCGTGTCAACCTCTGGGCGAGGCTCCCTTTTCGGGTTTTGCGACAGGTCGCAGAATTTCCCTGTCGCGATGCCGATGATCTCTATGCGGGCGTGCAACGCATTGACTGGGAGCAATATCTCACGCCGGAGTTGACACTAGCGGTAGCTGCTACCGGCAAAACGCGGCAGCTCAACCACACTCATTTCACTGCGCTGCAGGTCAAAAACGCCATCGTAGATCAGCAACGCGATCGCTTTCACGAGCGTTCCAGTGTCGATACCCAACATCCCGATGTGCAGATTAACGTTCACCTATATCGCGATCTTGCCACCGTCAGCCTGGACAGTTCTGGCGAGAGCTTGCACCGACGCGGCTATCGCCCCGCTGTGGGCCAAGCCCCGCTGAAAGAATCCCTCGCAGCCGCATTGATTTACCTATCCGGCTGGCAGCCCGATCAAGCATTTTGCGATCCCCTCTGTGGTTCTGGCACGTTGCCGTTGGAGGCTACCCTCATCGGGTTGAATCGGGCTCCCGGACTCTTTCGTGATCGCTTCGGATTCGAGAGCTGGCCAGATTTTGACGCTCGACTTTGGCAACGGCTTTGTCAGCAGGCTTATGAAGGACAGAAAGATATGCTAACTGCCCCGATGGTGGGGTGCGATCGCGACTCCAAAGTCATTATTCAGGCGAGAAGCAATGCCAAAAACTGTGACGTGTCTAGTCAGATTGCTTTTCGAGCGCAGGAGCTATCGACCGTCGAAGCGCCTGACGATAGCGGCATTCTCCTCTGTAATCCGCCTTATGGTGAACGATTGGGCCGAGATGAAGACTTGGGCGCATTTTATAAGCTGTTGGGTGATGTGATGAAACAGCGTTTCAAAGGGTGGACAGCCTTTGTGCTGAGTGGCAATAAAGCGCTAGCCAAATCAATTGGCCTGAAATCATCTCAGCGCACTCCGGTTTTGAATGGCAATTTGCCCTGCCAACTCTTGAAATACGAACTGTATTGACTACAAGATTTTGCCCTCCCAAGCCAAATTTAGGCTGCTGAAAACCAGTAAACGGCTGATAGTCCCAGCAGCGTTAATAGCGTGATGCTGAGCAGGAGTAAGGGGAGCGATCGCTGAATTTTTAGCCACATTTCTCATCTCGGTCTCAGTTGCTAGTGATGATGTCAATTTAGGATGCAAACTAACTCGCAGAATTCGCTCACATCCATACAACGATTTTGGCACTGACCGCTATTCTGGAGTAAGTCAATGAGCACAGTGCACAACGTGTTCAGTCGATTAGTCAACCATTCTTATTGCAAATCACTATCATGCCTAGCCAGCGTCCCGATGTTCTCTTCATAGTCTTGGACACGCAGCGAGCTGATCGCCTCTCCTGCTATGGCTATCCTCTCAATACGACGCCTAATCTCGATGCCTTCGCGGCTAGCGCCACGCGGTTTGAAGCGGCGATCGCCCCGGCCCAGTGGACGATTCCTTCCCACGCTTCCATGTTTACGGGGGTCTATCCGTCAGAGCACGGCATGACGCAGTCGTACTCGATGATGCCAGACGATTTGCCGACCCTGGCCGAACGGCTACAAGATGGTGGCTACTTCACCGCTGGTTTTTGCAATAATCCCCTCGTGGGGGTTATCAACAACGGCTTGCGGCGAGGCTTTCAAAGCTTTTTGAACTACAGCGGCCTGTTGACTTCTCGCCCGAACCAAGCCGGGGTTTCTTCGGGATTAGTCGGTCGCTATCGCCAGTGGTTCAAGCGTCAAGTCTCGGGCATCATGACCAAGCTGCAAGATGCTTTTGCCCGGTCAGACTGGCTGTTGGCACTGTCTTTTACCCCAATTATGGTGCCCCTGTGGCAAACGGCGCTTAGCTTCAAGGGCAACACCGCTAAGTCACTGGACGATACGGCGCGGTTGCTGTGCGATCGCGGTGATACGAACCCTGACCAGCCGATTTTTGCTTTTGTCAATCTCATGGGCACTCACATGCCCTACCATCCTCCCCGACAATACATTGAGAAATACGCGCCCCATGTGTTGCGCGATCGCGATGCCCGCAATTTTCTGCAGCGCTTCAATAACGATGTATATGGTTGGCTCGCACCACTAACCGGCGCTTTGGATGACGATCAAAAAAAGACCCTCGACGGCATGTATGACGCCGAAGTGGCTTACCAAGATGCTCTACTCGGCACCTTCTTTCAAAAGCTGGAAAACTCTGGTCGATTGGAGAATACCTTGGTAGTCATCTGTGCCGACCATGGCGAGCACTTGGGTGAAAAGCAGCTGATGGGTCACAGCCTCTCGATTTATAACGAGCTGGTGCGCGTGCCCCTGATTATTCGTCAACCGGGGCAAGACAGCGCTAAGGCCACCGTCGTGCCAGAAGTCGTCTCAACCCGCCGCCTTTTCCAAACGGTACTTGACGCTGCCGGATTGGCGAACAATAAGGAACAACCGCTGACTTTATTGCCCCAGCAACAGCCCAATCCAGAAACCGACTACGTGTTTGCAGAGGCGATTCCCCCCCAGAATGTCGTGAACATCATGCAAAAGCGGCAGCCCGATTGGGTGCGCGATCGCGCCTGTGATCAACCGCGGCGTGCCGTGTGGATGGGCACTCACAAACTTATCGAGACCGGCGACAGTTCCATCGAGTTATACGACGTCCACGAAGACCCTCAAGAAACCCTCAACATCAGCGCCATCCTGCCGGAAAATGTTGAGGCTCTGCAGGAATGCTTGCAGTCTTTTGCCGGAGAAATTAACGGTTATGGCACCTTAGTGACTGCCCGTCGGGCTCCAGGTTATGACGACCCGGAAGTGCAGCGCCGCCTGCAAGATTTAGGCTATCTGGAAGACTAACGGATCCCAGATATAGGATGCGAGCGCAATTAACGTTCTCAAGTCTTCTAAGTGGGTAGTCGGAACCTCTAACTGAAGTGTGTGCTGCAGGTGGAGTGTTTTAGCGATGTCGTCACCTGCCAAAACTAAAGCGTTACATCAGTTATGAGATCGCCCCCCGCCATCGCCTCTCAAATTCATCGCCCCTCAAACTCACTGATCTATGTATCCTCCTGTTGATCCCATTATTTTTGAAGCTGGCCCGTTTGCCTTGCGTTGGTACGGTTTGCTGATGCTAGCTGCCATTCTGACAGCGGCTCAGATTGCCAGCCGCGAAGTGGCCCGCAAAGGTGAAAATCCTGACAATCTATGGGACATGCTGTTTTGGATCTTGATTCCAGGATTCATTGGGGCACGACTCTACTACGTTTTTATTCAGTCGCCACGGGGAGATACGGGGCTCGGCTATTACCTGCAAAATCCGGGCCAAATCCTGCAAGTTTGGGGGGGCGGCATCCATATTTTTGGAGGGTTTATTTTTGGCGGCATTGCACTGTGGATTTTTACCCGCGTTCGTAAGCTCGACCCCTTACCCTACTTGGATGCGATTTGTCTGGGACTACCTCTAGCCCAGGCGATCGGTCGCTGGGGTAACTTTATCAATCAAGAACTTTACGGTCCTCCTACGACTTTGCCTTGGGGCCTGCGCATTGACCGCACCCATCGGATTGCGCCTTACAACAACTACAGTACCTATCCTGAGAGCACCCGCTTTCATCCGCTGTTCCTCTACGAATCGCTGTGGAACTTCATCGGGTTCGGGATCATCTTTTGGTTATCACGTCGGTTCGACAAGCAACTGAAAGAGGGGGATATTGCGTTGATGTATCTGATTTGGTATCCTCTCGGGCGCTTCTTTATTGAGTTTCTGCGTACGGACTCCTGGTTCTTTCCAGGGACGCCGTTCAACGTCGTTCATATTTTGTGTGCGATCGCTGTTTTGGCGGGTGCTGGGGGTTTGTATTGGCGACACCGTAAAACACCTAGCCCCCAACCACCGCCAGGCTAACCTGTCGCAGCCACGTTGGCCCGATGCCTAAACGCTAATACCGTTAGGCACCTGGTTTGCTGATTGAAGTGACATTAGCCGTGAGGTGAGCCAATCTGGGTAAACGAGTCACCACACGGATATGCCCAGTCATCACGACACGAAACCCAGTGATTACCCTGCTGTTCATCGCTCTCGACCCTGGCGAAACCCCTGGGTAAAACTGGGTTTGACTGTTTGGGGCAGCTTGACGGCGATCGGTTGGTTTGGTTATCTGACGTTTTTAGCCGGAGCACCGGGCAACTACTGGTTAGCACAAACCTATAGTTTCTCGATTGTGGGGGCTTTTGCGAGTGTTCTCGTCGCCCTATTAACGGCACCGTTGTTTGGTCTCGCCTTTGGACTGCTGGCGATCGCGAGTCTCAACCCTGATTGGCGATCGCGCACCCGGCAGGGAGCCAAAAAGCTGCTGGTGATGCTGCTGATTGAGGTGATGGCGATCGCGGCGTTATTGCCTAGCGGCATTCTGTTGGGATACGTGGAGGATCAGTTAGCGATCGCCCCTTGGCAAACGGTTTATCGAGCCATTTATGTGGCTCCTTTCGACGATAACTACGGTGACTTGATGCTGGTGAAGTGTCGCTGGCTGGGATTTTGCCATCAGGTTTACCGCAGCTACACCGATGTCGTCTCTGCTGAAGAGACCTTTTTGCAATTCAACACCAATACGAATGAAGTTGCGCTGCAGTTGGAAGGTCGATGGGTGTATGTGCGATCACCTGGTTCACCCGCCTGCAAAGAAGTTCTGCGCTCTAGTGACCCCTATGGCAAATGCAATTTTATGCCCAGTTAATTTTCTCTAGCCTCGGACTCAGGCAGAGGAATCGCGATTTCTAGCGGAGACAAGGCGTTGACCATGATGGGATGCTCTACTGGCCCTGTCAGCGTCAAGAGGGTGCGACCATCTGAGGACAAAAAGGAGATGTTGACAATTTCTAGCTGGTAAATTTCGTTGAAGTAGGTGTATTGCACACTTTCTTGACCGTCAAACTCGATGGTTTTGTACTCAGGATTGTAGTAGTCGAGCCAGGGTCGCCGTTGGCGAATAAGGTCTATCAGAGGTAACTCGCTGTCGACTTGTTTATGCACTTCTAGCGCGACATGAGGGGGCACTTCCCCATATTCACCCGTGCGCACTAGACACTGAATGAAGGCAAAACTACCGGGATCGTGGAATGTGATGTGACCGCTAGTCCGCAGCATAGAGCGGTAATTGCTCGGAATTTCGATGGTCAGCCCAAACTGCTCTATGTCAAACGTTTGCAGTTCTAAGCTGGCAGGGGTGGCGGCAGGCGGGCGACAACTGCGAGCGAATGCAGGAGTCGGTAGCACCGAAACCGCTATTCCTAATAGCCATCCCAGTTTCACCGTTAGCGTCACGAATCGACTCATGCCGTGATCCTCTAGCAATCTAGCAGCCCATAGCTGTAAGCGATTATCTCGCAAGGGCGATCGCCTCAGCAACCAAGATGATGCCCTTGCGGTCTGCACTTTGACTTTTTCAACCCCTATGAGGGATCTCAGGAGAGAAAGCTAGACGTAACCGTGTTCGGCCAAAAAGTCGAGGGCAATGTCGGGTTCTTGAGTCGCGTGGACGGGGCCTAGATTAAGGAATTTTTCGGCATACTTCCCCAAGACATCGCCCTCTAGATTGACAGGCTGATGGGGCTGCAAATACTGCAGATTGGTCTCGTGATAGGTGACTGGAATTACCGCCACCGTAAACCAATCACCGCTGGCGCTACAGTCCGCCACTGTGAGACTAATACCATTCACGGCAATACTGCCCTTAGGCACAATGTAGCGAGCAACCTGGGCTGAGGGTACCGCAAACCGCAGTTCCCAGGAAGTAGCAGTGGCGATCGCGGTTTCTAAACGACCGAAACCATCCACATGGCCTGTCACGAAATGGCCCCCAATTTTGCTGCCCACCCGTAGCGAGCCTTCCAAATTCACGCTGGCATCATCGGCCAAGTTACCTAGCGTTGACTTGGCTAACGTCTCTGGTGATGCGGTAGCAATAAAGCCATTGGCTAGGGCGGTTTCTACGGTCAGGCAAACGCCATCGACGGCAATGCTGTCGCCGAGTTCCATATCGTGCAGCAGGCGATCGCGGCCTACCCCGCCACACTCAATCTTGAGATGACTGGAATCAAGACGTGTTAAGTTTCCTAGCGTTTGTATTAAGCCTGTAAACACAAAACTTTAATCCGAAATATTCAGGACATCTCGCCCCACACAGTGAAATATGAGGGCATACTTAAAGACGATACCGATTTTTCTCTCTAAGCACATCAGTCATGACTGCCGGATTGCCTTAGCAAATTAGAGAACTTAGGATTCAGGCCAACACTGAACCTTATTTCCCTTTTTCGAGTCAAATCATGGAGTGCAAGCCCCCCTAAAACGGTCCCTGTCGCTTAAAATCACCTAAATCGTGGAGTTTTTCCGTCCCCTTTCCCGTCCAGCCAGCTGTAGAGGCAAAGTAAATGATTGAGATGAAAGTCGCTGGTATTGCACTCGACGCGATTTCACGCAATCCAGTGGTGCTCCTGCGCGATACAGAAGATCGCCGCGCTCTGCCAATTTACATTGGGCAAGATCAGGCCAAATCGATCATCAGTGCTCTGGAAAATCAGCAGGCTCCTCGGCCCTTGACTCACGATTTGTTTGTGAATTTGCTCGATGACTGGGAAATGACCCTTGAACGCATCGTCATCCATGCTCTCAAAGACAATACTTTTTATGCATTGCTGACGCTATGTTCGGGTGAAACTCGTAAAGAACTGGATGCTCGACCCAGTGACGCGATCGCGATTGCTCTCCGCTTAGATGCCCCCATCTGGGTAATGGAAGAGGTCATTTCCGATGCTTCTATTCCGGTTGATCGCGCTGCGGATGAAGCAGAAAAACAGGCTTTCCGAGAGTTTATTTCCAACCTAAGTCCGTCTGACTTTACCCAACAAGGGGGCATTAGCAACGATACCTTTGAGCAGTAAGCGCTCAGTTGTGCCGCCTGGCGGATTGTTATGGGCCTTTGATGCAGACGGGGACGTATGCAGTATCGTCGATTTGGCAAAACGGAGTTGTCGCTATCCGTTTTTTCGCTAGGCACGATGCGATCGCTCGCGGCGGCCGATACTTTCGAGGCGACTGTCAGGGCTGCCGTTGGTCAGGGGATCAATCACATTGAAACGGCTCGCGGCTATGGTCAGAGCGAAGTTTTGTTAGGCCAAACGTTACAAAAGCTCGGCACCGCTGTTCGCGATCGCATCGTCATCACCACCAAAATCTCCCCCACGGTAGATGCCGAAAGCATGGCAGCTCACATTGATGAGTCACTGCAGCGATTACAGGTTGAAACTATCGACTGTCTGGCGATTCACGGTCTCAATACGCCGGAACATCTAGCTTGGGTGCAGGATCCTAAAGGCTGTATGGCAGCCGTGCAAGCGGCGCAACAAGCAGGCAAAATTCGCTACGTCGGCTTTTCGACCCATGGCAGTCTGGAGCTGATTCAAGCTGCCATCAATACCGAGCTGTTCTCGTTTGTAAATCTGCACTACTACACCTTTTTTCCCCGTCATGCCGCTGCCGTGGCATTGGCCCGGCAAAAGGACTTGGGGGTGTTTATCATTTCTCCTGCTGATAAAGGGGGCCTGCTTTACACGCCACCTGAGACCCTGCGTGAACTCTGTGTGCCTTTTGAACCCTTGCATTTGACCTACCGCTGGTTGCTGAGTCAACCGATGGTCACGACCCTCAGTGTAGGCCCGGCCAATCCCGATGAATTGCTTTATCCACTGGCGGTGAGCGATTGCACTGAGCCGCTTAATGCTGAGGAAATAGTAGTCCTGAATCGTCTGGAAATAGTTGCTCAAGATGTTCTAAAGAGCGATCGCTGCCATCAATGCTATGCCTGCTTACCTTGCCCTGAGTCAATTAATATTCCAGAAGTGCTGCGGTTGCGGAATCTCGCGATCGCCTATGACATGACTGAGTATGGGCAGTATCGCTACCGCATGTTTGAAAATGCCGGTCACTGGTTTCCGGGACGCAAGGGCGATCGCTGCACTGACTGCGGTGACTGTTTGCCCCGCTGCCCCAGCCACTTGGACATTCCGAAACTATTACGTGACACCCATCAACGTTTAAATGGTCCCGAACGCCGTCGCCTCTGGGGATAGTCCTTCTCCCGAATTTACGGTTTATTTTGGAGTGCTGTATGGTTTGTCGTAGGCTTTGTATGTGCTGCTAAGACCGATTCATCTCAGGGATTGGGTTAACGATCGCCTTTCGCCTCAGCTGGCTTTAGCCACGACGGGATACAGCGGCTCTTGACCATTTAATTGCCATAAACTGATGCAAAGGGCGGTGGCGATCGCCAACCACACTGCCGACGGAAAAATGATCCACCCGGCGAGTGGCAGAGTCTGGTAATAGCTCAGGGTAACCACAGCCACAGAGAGGAGAGGCCCTAAAAACACCATGGGCACTGCCGCACCTAAACGTCCCTCCACGGTGAAAATTGTATTCCAGGTATCACCCAAGCTGAGGTGAATCATATAGAACGCCAGTGGCCAGCAAAGGAAGGTCTGTTCAAGGGTTGACCAGACTAGATAGGCTGACACGACCCGCAAAACTGCAATGCTCATCCACACGATGGGAAAGGCTAGGGGGGGCGGTGCCCAGCCAGGACGCTGAATCGAGTTGTAGCGGCCACTGTTGCGCGTGTTATCCAACAGAGAAAAGAGGCGAGAGCGCAAGGTCATGAAGGCAAAGAAACCACAGGCGATCGTCGGTTGACTCCAAGCGGGCCAATCTGCCAAGGGCAGTTGCTCGAACCCGATATCCATCAGCCACAGGAGAGCAATCATGACGCTGATTTGCGTGATCGTGGCTCCCAGGTAGTTGAGCGTGGCGGCAGGGTCCCATTGGGGATTTTCTAAATCGGTTTGCACTGTTTTGTCAGGCGAGCCTTCTTTGACCCCCATCACAGAACGGACGCCACCTTCCACCAGATCTTTATTATTCATTTCGGCTGATCAGAATTATTCAAAGGGATGAATGCCAATACCAGATGTATCCTATCCGGCACCGATCCGATAAAGAAAGCCGGTTTGTCTGTTTGTTCCGCAGTCAGTCACGTCTTTCAAGCCTTACAGAGCACAGAAAAATAGCTGCTTTCACAGCGGTACCCCAACTTTTAGCTAAACACCTGAATTTTCCTGAGTTTTTCCCCATGGTGATGTTATTCAGCTCAGGCCATCATAAAAACATCCTGTAGACTCGCGTGTGCTCCTTGAGCACCAGTTGGGGGAAGCCTTCTGAAAGGAAGCTTCTACCCAACTTTTTATTTTAAAGGGAAAGTGCTTGCTGTCACATTGACTATTGGCGAAGGCCTTTTATTCAGAGCGACATCCATAAGAAAGGCTTCCAGAGCGATGCCCCTTATGGATGTCGCTCTGGTGAGTAAATATCGGCCCTGATTGACAGAGTTAGATAAAGACTCGGTGCTGTAGCGAGGGCATTTGCTGGCGTACTTGGGAAATGCGAGCAGGGTTGATTTCGGCGATCGCCACACCGATATCAGTACCCACATCATCTAGCACAATGCCCCAGGGGTCGATGACCATGGCATGACCATGGGATTGTCGGCGGCTATTGTGGAAGCCCGTTTGTGCCGGGGCAATGATGTAAGCAGTATTTTCAATCGCCCGCGCTTGGAGAAGTACTTGCCAGTGATCTTTGCCGGTAAAAGCGGTGAACGCTGCCGGAATCATGATGACTTCGGCTCCCATTTGGGAGAGATGACGATACAACTCTGGAAAGCGGACGTCATAGCAAACTGAAAGACCGA
>CAZLYS010000035.1:0-1587 GCA_964563415.1 uncultured Halomicronema sp. | reverse complement strand
CAGGCCCTTCTCGATATCGCTCAGGATGACGATGCCGCTCTGGAAGGCGGAGGAGATAGCACACTGCAAGACCGAGATTGCCAAGCTGTTTAGACGGATGGACCGCCGGTAGCGTTTGCCCAGAGATGACCGTCCCTGATTCTCGGTAGGTGTTGCCGTCGGGAACGTTCACGTCAAACAGGTGAACCTTTTCGTAGCGGGTGAGTTCGCTGCCGTCAGCGCCTACTAATAATGCGGTGTTATAAAATTTGCCGCCTTGCCCCGGCACCGGATATCCTCCGCCTAGCAATGTGATTTGATAGCGCTGGGCCATTTTTTTTAAAAACTGCTCGCTGGCGTCGCAAATTTCCTGAGCGCGAGTGCGTTTTTCGTCTTCTGCCCCTAAAAATGAAAAGTTCTCAGGGAGGGTGACCAATTCCGCACCTTGTTTGACGGCTAGGTCAATTAAGTCTTCAGCTTGTGCCAGATTTTTCTCCAAATCTGGCACGCTGGTCATTTGTACAGCTGCTGCCAGGTATGACTTCATGCGCGATCGCCACCGAAACAATGATTGATTTTCAATTTTACGCGGATTTGGACCACGCTCCTGCTTACCGTTGGAATCCTTCTCATGCTCTATAAAGGGGCGAAAAGTTGTCCGCTTCTATGAGACATGAAAACTGTCGATGGTCAACCCGCAAGTTGTTGCTAGTGTCCGCCAACGAGGATTGTTACCTTAACGGCATGGCATTGGTGTAAGGATGCCCAACCGATGGATATTGCGATCGCTCTAACAATTTCATTTGCCGCATTGCTTACCGCTGTTCAGCGTGGGGTCTTTATCCTGTGGCCGCTGCTGTTTACGCTGGGGATCATGTCGGTAGTGTATTGGCGACGCGGAATTGCTTGCGCTAACCTGTTTCACCACATGTATTTGGGCGTGCGACAGTCGGCTGGGGTACTGAGCATTTTGTTATTAATTGGGGCGGTTGTTGCGAGTTGGCTGCTTGCCGGTACCGTCCCCACGCTGGTGTATTACGGGCTGCAGCTTATTCATCCTCAGTATTTTTTGATCTCAGCGTTTGGTCTAACGGCTCTGGTATCAACATTATTAGGCACCTCTTTTGGCAGTGCTGGCACCATCGGACTGGCGCTCATGATTATGGCGCGGGGGGCTGGAGTTGCAGAAGGGTGGACTGCGGGAGCGATTATTGCTGGGGCTTATGTGGGCGATCGCTGCTCACCAATGTCATCCAGTGCTCATTTGGTCGCAGCCGTCACCAACACCTCACTAGCCCAAAATCTTCGGTATATGATGCAAACCAGTTGGGTGCCGCTGGTCTTGTCAGCCGCGATTTATGCTTGGGCTTCGCAACGGCATCCTTTGGCTGCTGTGGATAATTCACTTTTTGCGGCAATTCCGGCGACATTCTCGGTTCATTGGGTAACATTGCTGCCAGCAGTGCTGCTGATTGTCTTGACCCTGCTGCGATGCCCAGTACGTAGAACCTTGTGGTTGAGCTTGGGCAGTGCGATCGCGCTAGCCTTGACCGTGCAGTCTCAATCCATCAACACCGTCATTACCACACTATTGCTAGGGGCCCACTT
>CAZLYS010000034.1:0-12482 GCA_964563415.1 uncultured Halomicronema sp. | reverse complement strand
TGGAGCAACGCTATGGCCGTGAAGCCGAAGCTCTGATGTCCGCTCCCGATATTCGCATCTTTCTTAAAACCAGTGAACCTAGAGCGGCTGAATGGATCGCCCACAATATTGGTCAACCCCGCAAAGAGCGAGAACAGGTCTCCTTCAATCTGCCCATGATTGGACTGGGTCGAGAATCCCTAAGTCGTCATAGTGAGGAACGGACGGATTACCTGGTCTATCCCAATGAAATCCAAACCTTAGCCGAGCGAGAAGGATATTTCTGCTACGACAAATATGCCGTTAAGATCCAGTTTCCCTATCCCAGCTTCCTGGCTCCTAGAAACCCCCTGACCAACACATTCAACCCCGTTAAATGAGCAATAACTCAGGAACAAGGCTGCCGTATTTTTCCCGAAAATGGTTCAATCGCGGATTCACGGCGGCTTCATCGGCCCCGGTGATACCCTGAAACTGATGGCGGAGCAGGTAAGAAAACAATTTGGCCGGATCTCGCCCTTTCATCCCCGCCCGATAGGCGGCATAGAACACATTCCGCAGGTTCGCGCTACAGGCTGTCAGAAGCCCTCGCTTGACTGCACTGAGGTACAGACCGAAAACGTAGCGCATGTTGCTCAGGTGCTTTCCCTTGACATCAAAAACATCAGCCTCAGCCATGGCCTGGGCGAGGTTTTCTGATTTCCTGATCTCCCTTTCAGGGAGTTTTTTATCTCGGATATATGCAACCGCAAAATCACCCCCCTTTGCCTCAAGGCTGACCGCAAAATCGCTGGAAGCATCACTGCATTTCTGAAGGGAGGGGTCGCATTCACCAGGCTCACACACCTGTGGTACCTCCTCATCGGTTTCCATATTGGCCAGAGCGTCTGAAATCAGCTGCCGAATCTCAGCGGGCGACAATTCGGGGCTGCTCTCCACTAAGTTCTCTTGAGATTTCTGAGAAAAGTGGAGCTGGCAAAAGAGGCCATCCCGTCGCCGCCGCCAGGCTCTGAGAGGCTTTTCCGTGCTGAGGATACCCTGTTGACGGAACCAATCAAAAGCATAATTGACTGATCGCTCAGCTAGTCCCAGCAGAGGAGCTAGCAACTTTTGATTGGCACAAAACTGAACCCCGATCTGACCTGCTCGCAGCAAGAGTCCCAACAGGGTCAGCCCTCGACTCTTACTACTATTTTGGGCCAGCATCCTCAGAATACGTCGAGGACAGGGCAAACACCGTTTCAAACTTTGACGCCCTGGGCATAGTCTGTGAAATGTTTCCTGGGCTTCTGGAATCAAGCATTTAGAAAACTGATGGCCTTGCTTAGTTACGACTAAAATACTCTGATCAACCAAATGACTCAGACAGTGTTGAATCGTGGCCAGATGCTTAATTCCCGTCAGCTTTTGCAGTGCATGAAGGGGAGGACTAGAAGCAAAATCTGATTGAAGGTTGGTGATGGTTTTGGTCGTCAAGCACTCGACCAAGCCAAAGCAAATACGCAGGTCCATCGTGGTGATGTGATGGTCTCGAAGTGCCACAATCATGTTCACTGCACTTGCCACAGTCAGTGTCAGCGTGTAGTTGCCATATTCAATTGTTTCTGTCGTCATTCCTGAATCCAAAAGATAAAATGACGAAGAAAAAACGGTGCGGGGGTAGATTTCGAATAAAAATCTCCGTTAACCTCTTGCCTAGAAGCTAAAGAACCCTTTAGACTACACCTTGCCTTGGGGAGTCTAAGGAGCTATTTGTTTGAAGCATCATCTGGCTGGCAGATAGTTCCCCAAACTTCTTTTTCCCTGATTCATACTAAGCTTTATAACATCGTTCCTTCTTCGACAGCCTTTAGTCACTCTTTAATTGTTTTTCGAATAAGTAATCTCATCAATTTTGCTCGGTCATGGTAGCAGCAGATTGAATACCTGTCACCTTCAAAACATAGGGATTCACCAAACAAGAAATAGATAGGGTTGAAAAGTCTGATCACATCGGAATGTTGAGCGAGTCTTCTTGTCTGGGATCAGAACTTTACGGGAGTTAAAAGCTTCTGGTTATTCTATGACGAGCATAGTGAATTCAAAGAGCCTGAAAGGATACTCACAAGTTTCTGGGATAATGGTTTTTTAAGAGATGCTAAATAGCTTGGTTTCCTTATAAGTTAGTTTTTGGGAGGATTTAGCAGTGCTCACAAGAACCATCGTCTGTAAAGGCTTGTAGCGCCTCGTCACAGTTTAGCAGATTAGTCCCCATCTTCGCTAATCATCAACAGCTCAGGCAACCTGCTTTTGGGCGAAATTATATTGCTGATGGAAACCTTTGGTGGCATCTTGACTTAGGTGGTTCTTAAGTTCTGAGAATATGCGGCATACAAAGGAATTATGTCATATGAAAAATTTAGAAAAACCAACCCTATTGAACCTCAGTACTGGTCTCTGGTGGAACGGGACTTGTTTCGGGTGGATCGCTTATATTTTGCGCAAGAGCAAACCAAACAGCAGCAATTATTGAGAGCAAAGCGATGGTTACTAAGCCCAGGATAATCGCCTTTTTGAAGAGAAATATTTCCCCGCCCTTCAGGTGGATTCGAGACTCATTTCCATAGATCCATAGCGTCGCTCTTTTGCGCTTTTCACCATAGAAGTATTCAACCATCGTTGCAGGTATCTTGGTGACATCAATCTCCTGAAAAATGATTCTACCTTCTTCTCTCCTCATTGCCTCACACATTGTAAGACATTCGTCAGCAACCGGCCTATCTGCCAATTCTGGAAGTGAGGTTATAGTAGTTTCTCTCTTGCTCAAGAGAGTGTTCCCTGTCACCTTTTTGATGAACCTTTTGGGAACATTCATTTCTGTTAGGATTTGCTCTTTTGCATCAAAGTCAAAATTAACAGTTAATTGCTTGTAACTTATGAGCCTTCCTGCTGCTTTGCAAGCTGAGCAGTCGAGAGACCCGCTTCCTCGGCATGGTCCACAATTCCTGATGCCTCTTCCAAGACAGGCGGTACATTGCACAAGACCAGTCCCCATGCAAAGAATGCACTGACGCGATGATGCTGGCTGGTCCTCGTTAAGTGCAGTCTGCTCCTGAATGCCCCTACCTTGACAGCCATAACAGGTTACTTGTTGTCTACCTCTACAGTTTGAACATGTGAGCGTTCCTGCCCCTCTACAGCTGTTACAGCGAACCCGACGCCTTCCGCCACAATTGGAGCACTCATATACCCGATCCGTATGAGGAACCTTACAAACTACCTGTCGCTTCTCGAAATTCTCTGGCCTGTTAACCGCGACATCCCAAATTCTCGGCACTGTGCCATGAGTATCAACCTGTCCACCACTATATGGTTCCGTGATGTCTGCCGAAGACCTGGATTCATATTGCGTTTTTACATTAATGACGTGTATCGGCTTTGACTCGATGGTATCGACCTCAATCAAGTCACCGGCATTATTAGGCCGATGCCATCCTCGATCACCCCAAGCGTTCAGTATCTCAGTTATTTCCTTTGAGGATAAAACCGTTTCTCCTGTAGATGTCATTTTTGTTGTGCAAAGGCAGATCTCATTCTATGGCTGCACAGAGTAGCACCCCACCACTTTGAAGTGTGTATAGTTTTTTACGTTGACGGAAGGCAGGCTTGAAGGATTCATGAAGATGATTAGGCTGCTATGTAATAAGACAAAGGAACCGTCAGATAAACTCGAAAAAGGTGCTGGAATAGCCTTCCTCCTACTCTTCAGGCTTCCAGCCTTTGTGTTAAGAACAGCAGATGAGCCAGCCGCTTGAGCGTCATTGACAAACCCGACCCATCATAAGAGTATTCTGGAGTCAGATATAAAAACGGTATAGAATATGTATAAATATGGAATTCGAGTTTGACGAGAATAAGAGTCAGTCCAACCAGGAGAAGCACGGCATTGACTTTGTAGAGGCCCAGGCCCTTTGGGAGGACGAGGACCGGCTTGAGGTTCCGGCTAAGACGTCAGAGGAACCTCGTCTCGTCATCATCGGCACAATTGGACTCAAGGTATGGGCGGCAGTGGTCACCTACCGTGGGGAGAATATCAGGATCATTTCAGTCCGGCGAGCTCGTAAGCGTGAGGTAGAACTGTATGAAGGCAGCTGATTTTGACAAGAAATTTGACGAAGGCGAAGAAGACATCGTTGATGATCTGGACCTATCGAAGATGAAACGTCCTGGCCACCAGCAGAAGCGGGTTAATGTGGATTTCCCTGTGTGGATGGTCGATGCGTTAGACCGCGAGGCAGGTCGTTTAGGGGTGACTCGGCAATCGATCATCAAGGTTTGGATTGCTGAGCGACTTGAGCACGCTTCTGGTCGATAGTCGTTGGCCGTGGGTAACTGCACCGCCTTTGGCTAAAGCCGAACCGCCTGTGCCTGTGGAAATGTGGACGAGTCCTCCTTCGTCGGACCGGCGCTCTACGGGCATTGAAAACTTATGACCATCCCGCGACCAGCAGTGGAACTTCGAGGCACTCTTCAGGGATGCCCACAAGTTTCCAACATCACGCGCCTCTCGCCCACAGTTCCACAGGCTCTACTACTATTTTTTTGTTTTTTTGATTTGATTTTTAAGAATCCAAATTGAGAACGTCTCAGAAGGCCGTAAAGGGGGTTTAGAGTGTTCTTTTAGGGGCAATTCATAGAAAGAGAAGCTAATAAAAACAAGACCGGGAAAACGATGTTTAGAGGCTAAAAACACGATTTGCTTGGGTAGAACGAGATCTGTCAAAAAATCCTCTTCTAATCCATCTCTTCGGCTTCTTTGACCAGCTCCGGGAACTGCTCTCGAAACTCATCCAGGGTAAGCCCCTGATTGAAATCCTCAAGTAAGTCCTCCCCATAGGACTTTCCCAGACTGCCTTGGATGATTGAACACTCAACCGCTAAAGTTTGTGACGATTCTGCCATGAGAGGCATGAAGAATCCTGAAGGATCTAAACCAGTTGGATCCTTCACAAAGCCGCTCATCCGAAATGGGGAGAGGCTGATGCGTGCTTCCATTTTGACTCTATAGTCACACTTTTCCGCATAGGGAGGCCACGCCTTTTCAAACGTAAGGAGTTCTTTGAGGCTTCCTAAGAAGCATTTCTTATCATTCTCCCTCGGTGGAGTCAGGGGTGTGGTTGACACATTGTAGTAACGCAAGAAATACATACGTTCGAGCCGCCTGAGCGCATTCGTTCCGCTCGCTGGGTTGTTGAAGGAGTTCGCAAGAGACAGAACGGTAGTACGTGGTGGTTCAAAAAACCAGGCTTCTGTTTGGGCTTGCTCCAAGATCATGAGCATGAGCCTCAAATTGACCACCTGGGGATAAATCTTCTTTAACCCACGCTCCGCAAAGTAAGCCGATTCAAACCAAACCGGGACAAACATCTCTTTCGGCTCTTCTTCAGGGAGCTGGATCGTGGGTGGCGGTTTGGGAGCAAAAAAGGGCGCAGGGATGCAAGGAGTAGAAGGGGGCTTTGTATTGAGGTACGGTGTGACCGCTTCCTGGTAAGAGCAGCCCAGAAGAATGTGAGAAAACCCGTCTAGCGTGCTGACTGCAAAGGCTTGGTTTTCCTGGGGTTTTTTCAATTTATTGACCGTGGTTCGAGACGGCGGACGAGCCTTGATCGCTCCATGAGCTTTCCACTGCGTCTCGAATGCCTTTTGTCGAATCGCACCGTTTTCGAGAAAGCCCTTCTCAACTAATGCCTGTTGCAAGGCTTGTAAGAATGCAAGAGGTGGTGTTCTGCGCTCGCTATTGGCCGAATGTTTACGATTCTTAGCATTCATCGCTACTGGACACCCACTGAACCTTTTTCAAAACGGTAAATAAGCCGCCATTATGCCACGAGCAACCCTTTAGGATGGCCCGCTACAAACCATCGAGCTAGAGGGGAAAGGGGTGTGCTTGGACAGTAATTCGCATGTACTGTCCACTGGACCGCCAGTAGACCTCTACTAGACCGTGCAAGATGCTGAAACCCTTGCCCAGTGAATATTCTGGGCAATAGAGCCACCACGCGCGCGAGGGGTTCATACCACGCATGGTACCCCCTGGGTAGCGGGTGGTAATTGACCAACCGGGTGAAGCAAAAAGCCCCCCCAAAAAGGGGGCGAAGCCGCTCTGAACAAAGTGAAGAGCGCACTTATACGTTGGGTACCCCAACGCTGGTACATCGGGGTACCCCCGACGTCGGAAGAGGGGAGGCAAGGCCAATCCAGCTACCAACCAAGCCTCATCAAAATCCCTATTTCCTTTCCCCGCTTCACCCTTCTCCTTCCTCCTTCCCAAGTCCATCAATGGCAATTTTCCACTACTCGGCACGAATCATCTCCCGTAAGAAAGGGCAATCATCGGTCGCGGCTGCCGCCTATCGCTCTGGCAGCCGGTTACAAGATGAGCGAACAGGAGAGATTCACAACTACACCAAAAAGGGCGGCATTGATGCTGCTGAAATCCTACGCCCGGCTGCTGCTCCCACCTGGACAGCAGACCGGGCTGTTCTTTGGAACCGGGTGGAAGCAGCCGAAAAACGTAAAGATGCCCAGCTTGCCCGCGAGGTCATTGTGGCGCTGCCACAAGAGCTAAACCGTAGTGAGCAGGTGCAGCTTACCCGCTCATTTGTGCAGGAGCACTTTGTGTCCAAAGGCATGGTGGCAGATGTGGCGTGGCACCGGCTTGATGCCAAGAACCCCCACGCCCACATCTTGCTGACAACCCGAAGTCTGACCCAAGACGGGTTTGGGCCAAAGCAGCGCGAGTGGAACAAGAAGGAGCACTTACAGGAGCAGCGAAAGGGGTGGGCTGATGCCATTAACGCTGAGCTAGCCCGCAAAGGACTCTCTGAGCGTGTTACCCATGAATCACTGAAAGCTCAGGGCATCCAGCGTGCCCCTCAAAAGCACCTGGGCAAACATGCCAACGCCTTTGAGCGCAAAGGCATTGCCACCAAGGTGGGTGACTACAACCGGTCAATTGAAACGCAGTACCAGCGGTACCAGAAGCAGCAACGCCGCGACCAGCAGCAAAAGCAGTTTAACCGCAAGATGGCGTTTCTCTATGCCACCCACCAAATTTCACGACAGACGTACCTGAAATACACGCAAGGAAAGGGGTTACCCAAAACCAAGTACGGAATTCTTTGGGCCGAAGCCACCGGCCAAATCTCAAAGAAGCACGCCGACTACCTGCGAAGCCAGCTCGATAGGCAGCAGCGCCAGCAGGAACAAGAAAGGCAGCGGCAGGAAACTGCGCAAGAACAAGCCCGCAAACAGCAGCAAAAGCGCTCCTCTTCCCAAAGTCGCCAAAACCGCGACAAAGGCAAAGGCAAAGACAAGGGCCAACACGAACGCTAACGCCCCCTTTCACCTTTCACCTTTTCCCTTTAACCCTCCTTACCCCTTTCCCCCCTACATCAAAAGGAATTCACGCTCATGCTTCGACGACTACGAAGAACGTTCATTTTTCTCTTTCTCACCCTTCTATGGGTGGCCATCTGCACCTTCTACGCCTGGCTTGTCGCCTGGCCTTGGCTTTCGATTGACCTATTCAAGATTCTGGCTACCACCCTGGTTGGCGATCCACGCCGAGTGGCGATTCCACTTGGCTGTATCGTCTGGGTTCAGTCGATTGCCCTCTACACCCTGGTTAACGAACGCTACCGGACACTGTTTCAGCTTAAGCAAGCCGTAGTGCTTGGCTACCACGCCTTCCGTGACAGGTTCCAGATTCGCTTTAACTTTCTCCACGAGATTGCTTGGGCGGTTGTTTGGACGGCTTGCGACAAGCTTCTCCCGGCCCTCGTGGCGATCTTTGGCTTGATGGCCGCAGGCCACAACGCATTTATCACCCGCGAATGGGTGCAACCCCTGGTTGTCGCTGGCGGTTCGTTCCTGCTCGCCAACTTCCTGCCTCATTTTTTCGCCCAACTCTTCTTCCCAGAAGACCTGGCAGACATCGTGCGTAACATGCCGCACTACCAAAAAATCATGGCGGAACAACGGTACCGCAAGCAACCGCCGCGCCTGGATGAGTATCCCGATCACCGGCATGACGACGATGACAACGACGACGACGACTAATTGTGAGGAGTGAAACCCCTGATGGCTCGAAGAAATCATCCTTGTGACTTTATCTTCCAGGAGGTGTACGGCGAGTACTTCTCGCCGACACCGAAACCGACTCGCCCACTGCTTGCCGGGACATCGACTGGGCAAGCAAAGGGCTCCCAGAAGCGTAAACACAAGACAAACCTAATGCCTTCAGTGTCCGATACCCACCACTTTATGTGGTGCGGGCACACAATTCCTTTTCGCGAATTAGAAGGCCACTGCCTGACCATCGGCAAAACCGGGTCAGGAAAATCGCTGTTGACCTATCCAGCCCTGGCCAGTGCGGTGCTGTCAGTCAGAACCAGACCCGATACCCGCGTGGTGGTGTTTGACACCAAAGGCGATGTCATCCCCATGCTGGAGGGCCTATGTGTTGCCTACCGCTTGGTCAACATTAACGATGTTCGGGCCTGGGCCTGGGACATCGCCAAAGATTGCACTAGCCCTGATGATGCCCGTCAGTTAGCTGCAAACCTGATTCCCGATGGTCACACACACAGCGACCCATTCTGGAAGCAGGGAGCCAGAAACGTCACTGCGGGCTTAATTGCCAGCCTGCAAACCCTCTGCGGAAGTACCTGGGGGCTGCCGGATCTCTATAACGCCGCTCAGATGGATGCCGACACCATGACGGAATTCTTGAGCGTGGCACCGGATAACCAGAGTGTGGTGAACCGGGTGATGAAGGCAGCTTCTGAGAAAACCCGTGACGGGATTCTGATGGAGCTGGGGGTTTCCATGCAGAGCCTACAGTTAGCTGCTGCCCACCAGTTCCATACCCCAGCGAGTAAACGCTTGTCGTTACAGCAGTTTGTGCAAGAAAACGGCGTGCTGGTGATTAGCCAAGACCTCACATCTCGTGAGGCGAGCACGCCAATTATGCGAGCCATGTTTCGCCGTTTGGTGGACTACTGTAATGCGCTCCCAGATTCGCGCATCCGAAAGACGTTCATCTTTTTGGATGAATGTCCCTTCATTGGAGCTTTGCCCGGCTTGCATGAACTACTCACTTTTGGCCGTTCCAAAGGGGTTCACTGCTGGATTACCGGTCAAGCTATCGAGCAGTTTCGTGCTCTTTATGGAGTCCATCAAGCCAGTGCGATGGAAGGAAGCTGCGACTTCAAAGCGCTTTTGAGGATTAACAGCGAGGAGACTGCCCGCTGGGCCTGCGGGCTCTTTGGGCAGTACCGAGCCTATGAGATGACCCCATCCATGCAGTTTGGCAATCAAGGGGTGTCTCACAGCGAAGGCGTCCATAAGGTTATTCGTGACCGCTTTATTACCTCGGACTTCTTGCAGTTACCCCAGGCCAGTCCCCAAGCCGGACTGACTTTCTTCCTGCTAAGCCCGTACACCGAAGGGCTCAAGGTCAACCTTCCAGGCCAGAAGGTAAAGGCCCTGCTGCCGAGCATTGCTTCAGTGCCCGCCCAAATTCCCAAGCCCGCACAGTTGAAGTCCTTTCCCGCCTGGAACTGTGACGACCTGCGGCGGGTGTTGCAGGTCAGTCCTGGTGACGAAGTTCTAGAGCTGTTCGTCAATGGTCGCCCGGCTCCTGCTTGGGTGAAAACCGTGCGCCGCGAGATCTTCCAGACGCTAAAGGCGCTCATTGAATCCGAAGTCAACTACTACCACCACCGTTAGGTGAGGACATGCCAATCATGCAAGTAACCAAGAAAGAACTCGAAGAACGTTACAACCTCTCGGATAACACCGTCTACAAGACACTCAAAGCCTGTGGGCTGGACACGTCGAAGACGAGTTACTCAGAAGAGGAGATTAAAGACCGCTTTGAAAAGGCCAGAGGCATCTTAGAGGCTGGCGGCACCTACAAAGATGTGGAGGATTGCTTCTCAATGAGGCAAGCCCAAGCCAGTCCAGAAGATGCCTTTGATGATTTCCCAACGGATGAAGCGTCCGTGACCTCGCTCCGGCAGCAGGTCAGTCAAGAAGTGCTGCAAACCTACGACGAGGTCATGGATGCCGCAGTCAGAGACGTTATTCCCTTCTTGCCCATGCTGATGTTTAAGGCAGGCAGCAAGTACGCCCGCAATGGAGCAATCCACCAAGCCTTTGCTGAGTTTCGCGAAATGCTGACACAGGAAGAAGCGCCGATCATCGATTTCGGTGCCATGGCTGGTCCCAGAGCATCGAGCGCCGGGCTGTCCGGTGAGGTGGATGAGGAGTGGCTTGCCCAGTACGAGGCAGGAGAAGAGGCGTTCGATGATGAAGCCGACATCGATACCGATCAAGATGATGTCCAGATTGAACCAGAGCGGGAGGAGTAATGCCAAAGCACGATACGACTTCCCAGTGGGTCACCACCAGAGAGCTTGCGACCGCCTTAGGGGTGAGCAACAGTTTTCTGTGGAAGAACCGCGAAACGTTGTTTAAGCAAGGTGAGCACTGGAGGCTTGTAAACCCCTACGCCTGGCGACCGACCTACCGCTGGCATTTAGAACGGTGTCAAAAGCTCATGAATCGGCATCAGCCCTATGTAGGGTAGGGGATTAACACCCCACATTCTGTAAACACGAGAAACCCCGCCGTGTCCTCCTTACACGGCGGGGTTTCTCTTTGTGATTAGGCGACTTGCGGTGGCCTGGGGCGATCTGGCCGTTGAACGAGTAGATCGTAGATTCGTTGATGATGTCGGGTGCTAATCCAGCGCTGGTAGGTGCGGTTATGGACTTCGAGGCTATGGCCCATCTGTTGAGCGGAAAGGGCATCGGGCCAGCCAAATTCCAGGGTGCGAACAGCCCAGGCATGGCGCAGGTCATAAGGACTAAACGGGAGTTTGGGCGAGAGGTACATGGTGACCGAGTGACCTAAGCGATCGTTAGTGCGGTTGAGGTCCGTATCGGGAAGGATCATCTGATCCAGCCGCCACTCTTCAGCCCATTCTGGATAGCAGGGCCAGACCTCGCGCATGCCGGTTTTGGTGGCTTCTTTGACCCGGATGATTGGGAACATCTCTAGATCGAGGTGAAACACCTCATGGTTTCTGAGCCCATAGGTGGCCATGATGCCGTAAACCCACTGCCAGCCCAGATTTGGAATCTGGTGGTAGTGCCGGATGATGGTTTCATCCTCTGGTATTTCCCGTGGGGCGACCTTGCTCGGGCTGTAGTTGCCGCGAAGCGGGGTAGGGTCGTACTCAAGCCCAGCGAACTTGGCAAGTTTCCGGGCAGCAGTGCAGGCACGAACACGGGTTTTGGTGTTCGGCTTGGTTCGAGTCACTAGCGCCTCTAAGGCTTCCACCGTTAACGGACCATCTTCTGGCAGGTGCTTAAAAATCTGGTGATAGTCAATCCGCCACGTTGGTTCAATTCCTCCATCTTCTATATAGTGTTTCCTAAACTCCTCCACCCATTCCGAGCAGGACTTCTGATCGCCACGAATTTTGTTTCCCTGGTAGCGGTCCCAGGAAAACTCACCAGCCGCAAGCGCAGCGCCCACAATCCGGGCTTCCTTCTCGGCTTCTCGTAACCCTGCCGGGTTTGCCGGAAGACCCGTGGTAATTCGCTGCTGAAATGGCTCTTTCTTTTTGGAGCTTGGTTTTGGAGGGAGTGTGGCCCGGAGTCTGAGTTTTCTGCCGTTTTGCTCAATGGTGACACCTACGCGGCCACTCCGTAGACGCCCGTTTGCTTGAGCGAGTCTTACTGAAATGTCCATGCCTAAATTATGGCCTACATGATTGGGGGGATTAGGCCACTTCAGGAGGCTTCAGGTGAGATGTTAGAAAATGAAGCGAAGCTCAGAAGCCTCTTTGCTTGGGGCTTTGAGGCTTGGAACCGTTGGTATACGGTGTGCTATTTCGAACGGAGAGAGAGGGATTCGAACCCTCGTTAGAGTTGCCCCTAAACAGCATTTCCAGTGCTGCGCCTTCAACCGCTCGGCCATCTCTCCAAGTGGGGCACGGTTAAAGATTATACAATACCCAATGAAAAAGGCAAGCGTTTTCGGAAATTATGTCTAAAACTCACAAAATAACAGTTAATTATCGCCAAATTAATAAGACTGAAACCTTCACTGTGCCGGAAGATGAATACATTTTGCGCAGTATCGAGAAGCAAGGCTTTGAAATCCCTTTCTCTTGCCGTAACGGTGCTTGTACAACCTGCGCGGTACGTGTTCAGTCTGGTGACCTCGAACAAAAATACGCCATGGGACTATCACCAGAGCTACAAGCGAAAGGTTATGCCCTGATGTGTGTGAGCCATGCCAAGAGTGATCTTGTCGTAGAAACTCAAGATGAGGATGAGGTGTATTTAATGCAATTTGGAAAAAACTTCGGCAAAGGGAAAACTCGTTTTGGTTTCCCCATTGAGGATGACTAAGACTGTCGATGCAGAAATAGGGCGATCGCCCTCAAC
>CAZLYS010000033.1:0-12595 GCA_964563415.1 uncultured Halomicronema sp. | reverse complement strand
CCCGAATCGTCCTGCAAGTTAAGGGCGAAGAGCGGCAGCGACGAGACCACGAAAAACACTATTTTGTGAATCGTCCCGTTGCTGAAGTAGAAGACCAGTTGGCCCGCCGCCAATGTGAGTTTGCTGAGTTTCACTGTATGTTGGTGCGGCGATCGCTCTTCGATCGCATTGGTCCGCTAGACGAAAATCTACTCAGCACTCGCGAACACATCGACTTTTGCCTAACGGTAGCCCAAGTCGGCGGCACCGTTTACTGCGAACCGGCATCGGTCGTCACCTACGTTCCCGAAGTCCTCTATCGCTGGTCTGATTTGGCGTTCTTTATGCTGCGATGGAGCAACGAGTGGGAAGTCCGCAGCCTCAAATATTTCCGCAAAAAGTGGGACTTACCGAAAAAAGACAAGTACTTTAAGAAGCGCTATCGCCGTCTCGGCTATCGTCGCCACCAAGCCTTTGTCAAACCTTGGGTTAAGCGGCTGCTATTGGGTCAAGCGCCCCCGGCAGTCTTAAAGCCACTCATCGTGCTAGAGCATCGCCTAAATAAATGGATTAGCGATCGCTATTATCGCCAGCATCCCGAACGTCAGACCCTGCCGAAGCGTCCGGTTGTATCGGCTCCAGTTCAACCGCAGCGCGTCGCCTAGCAGGAAGATGCAGATCCCCCGTTTCGTCATTTTCCTAAGCAAGGGAACCGGGGGACTCTGAGCTTGGTTCGAGAGGCTAAATTTAGGAATCCGTCTTCCTATCCCTCCATCTCCCTTTCTCCCTATCTCCGTCTATGACCGGAAGACTCACCCATCTACCGCGTCAAACTTGACTGCAATTGTCACCATGCCTAAGCAGAAACCCAAATCACTCGGGGCCGCCTTGCCCAGTATCGTTGCCATCCTGAAACACTTTTGGCCATATTTGCGATCGCAACAGCGGCTCTTGTGGACGGCCTTTTTGGCCCTGCTAGCAGAAACCGCAATGCGGCTGCTAGAGCCCTGGCCGCTCAAGCTGATGTTTGACCGCGTGATTCTGCCCGGTTTTCAGATTGAGTCTTCAGGGATTTATGGGCTAGGAGGACTATCACCCCTAGTGGCACTGACAGTGTTATCCGGGGCGTTGGTCGCAGCCGCGACTCTACGGGGCATGTTTGCCTACGTAAGTGCGGTCAACATGGCGGTGGCAGCTACCCGCGTCATGACCGATATCCGTAGCACGTTGTACAGCCACATTCAGCGGCTGTCACTGTCGTTTCATAACCAGGCCAAAAGTGGCGATCTGATTACCCGCGTCACTTACGACATCGAGCGGTTGCGGGAGGTTACGGTGGTGGCCGCCCTGCCCCTGCTGACGAATCTGCTGACGCTACTGGGCATGGTGCTGGTCATGTTCTGGTTGAACTGGGAGCTGGCTCTGATTGCGATCGCCGTGCTGCCGCTGTTTCTCATCACGACCCAGCACATGAGCAACAAGATTCAAACGGTGGCGCGCCGACAGCGCAAACGTGAGGGGGCGATGGCGGCCTCTGCGGCTGAAGCCATTGGGGCCATGCAAGTGGTGCAAGCGCTGTCTCTGGAGTCAATGCTGGAAAAGTCTTTCGCTAAGCAAAATCAAAAGAGCCTAAAAGAAAGTGCCGAGGCGCAGCGGCTGCGGGCAGGGCAAGAGCGACTGGTGGAAGTCTTGGTGGCGATCGCGACGGCTCTCGTGCTCTGGCGTGGGGTGCAGCTCACCCTCCAAGGAGCGGTAACCCCCGGTGATTTGCTGGTGTTCATCACCTACCTCAAGGTGGCCTTTAAACCCATGCGGCAACTGGCAAAATATACCGGCCAAATTGCGAAAGCGACGGCCTCTGGCGAGCGCATCATCAACCTGATGCAGATTGAACCAGATGTGCAAGATCTGCGCGGTGCTTTTCCCGCTCCCGCCTTTCGTGGGGAGGTTTGTTGTGAAGAGGTCACCTTTGCCTACCGCCCCGAGCAGGGCATTTTGCGAAACCTCAGTTTCACCGTCGCCGCAGGCCAGCAGGTCGCGATTGTTGGCCCCTCAGGCAGTGGCAAGTCGACTTTGGTCAGTCTGCTGCTGCGCCTGTACGACCCGATCGAAGGCCGCGTTCTGATTGATGGTCACGACCTGCGGGAATATACCTTGGCGTCACTGCGCCCCCAAATCAGCATCGTCCTGCAAGACAGTATTCTGTTTGCTGCCAGCGTGCGCGACAATATCGCCTATGGCAACTCCCACGCCACTGATGCGGACATTATTGCCGCCGCGAAGTTGGCTAATGCCCACGAATTTATCGAGGCGTTGCCCGACGGTTACGACACCCTGCTCGGAGAACGGGGTGCCACCCTATCGGGAGGCCAACGGCAACGCATCGCTATTGCCCGGGCTGCTATCCGTAATGCCGCGATCGTGATTCTCGATGAGCCTACCAGTGGCCTCGACAACGCTAGCGAACAGGTCGTCACCGAAGCGCTACATCGCCTCACCCACAACCGCACCACTTTCTGGATTTCCCACGACCTCGGCGCGACTCAAAACGCGGATCAAATCCTTTACATCGAGCAGGGGCAACTCTGGGAAAGCGGCACCCATGCCGAACTGATGCAGCTCGATGGTCGTTATGCCCACCTCTATCAGCTTCAAAATCGGCAATCGTCTGGGTTAGCGATCGCCTAGAACAGTTAATTTCTCAGCATTTACGTGTCCCCAGTGTGTTGGCTGTGCCGAACACAACCCATCTCTCTATATCTTTACACGCCATAGACTCCCATGATTGCGCAACTCAAACCCCTCACTCTCCAACCGAATTTCCCCAGTTACGACTTGCCCCCAGTGCCTCGAACTGGAACGCGGGTCATTTTCCTACGCCACGGTCGCAGCACCCTCAATGACGAAGGTCGCTATCAGGGCAGTGCCGATACTGGATACCTTACCCCTGAAGGGATAGCTGCCTCCAAAATGGTGGGTCGCTACCTGGCCCACTGCCCCATAGATGCCGTGTACGCCAGTCCCCTCCAGCGAGCGCGGCAAACGGTGGCGGCTCTGATGCCTCAGCTCAAAGTGCCATACCGGCGAGACGTCATCACCACACCATTGCTGAAAGAGATTCATCTACCCGCGTGGGAAGGGCGGCGTTACGCCGACGTGCGATCGCGCGATGCCGACCTTTACCGCTGTTGGCAAGCGCATCCTGAACAACTGCAAATGATTGCGTCTACCAACACTGACGATGCCGTGCCCTTCTATCCCGTACGGGATGTCTACCAGCGGGCACAGCAGTTTTGGGAAATGACGCTACCCCAGCATCGCGGCCAAACCATTTTGGTGGTGGGTCACGGCAGCAGCAACCAAGCCCTGATCAACACGGCGCTGGGGCTACCACCGCAACAGCACCATACCCTCCAGCAAACCCACAGCGGGCTGACGGTGCTTGACTTTTCTACTCCGGTAGATCGGGCAGCCAAGTTGCACTTTTTGAACATGACGGTGGGCGATCGCCTGCCCAAACTCAAAGCTGGTAAACAGGGGCTGCGGTTACTGCTGTTCCCTTGCCATCCCAGTGTCCCGAAACATCACGAAATCACTGCCTTCCTCAAAGGGGAAACGATTGACGCTGCCATTGTCGAAGAGACTGCAGACCCGTCTCACTCTCGCGGAACAATACAGGCTGCTAATGCAGCCCTGCAACATCATCCCTTGACCGTTGTGCTTTCTGTGCAGCAAATGCAACTCACTCAGCAATGGCCAGCTGCCATTCGGCGATCGCTCATCACTTATGACCATAATCACCTCACGACCCTACTTGTGGTCGCCCATTCAGATTCTCTGCAAGCAGGATTCCAATCATTAATGGGACTGCCTGCAACTGCAGCCATACCCCAACTGCGAGCCAACAGTCTCAGTGTCATTCACTACGCCAAAACACAGCCGCAGCCAATCCTTCAGGGGCTAAATCTGGTACCGCTGCATCTGTAAGCGTCTCTGCTATTTCCGCACAGTCAATTACTCACCCAAGGATTTCACTATGACTACAGTGCTCGTCACCGGTTCGGCTGGCTTCATCGGTTTTCATGTGAGCCAAGCCCTTTTATCTCAAGGCCATACCGTAATTGGGGTTGACAATCTGAATGACTATTATGATGTGCGCCTCAAGCAGGCGCGGCTGAGTCAGCTGGTGACACATCGACGGTTTTTATTTCACCAGATTGATTTAGCTGATCGCGATCGCACCGAACATCTATTTGCAACTGAAAACATTCAGCGGGTGATTCACCTTGCAGCCCAACCAGGAGTTCGTTATTCCATCGAAAATCCCCATGCCTACGTCGACAGCAACCTTGTCGCCTTCATGAACGTTCTTGAAGGGTGTCGCCATGCCCAAGTTGAACACCTGATTTACGCTTCCTCTAGTTCCGTCTATGGCGCGAATCGAGAGCTGCCGTTCTCGACGAACCAAAATGTTGACCATCCCATCAGCCTATATGCCGCCACCAAAAAAGCCAACGAGCTGATGGCCCATACCTACAGCCATTTGTACGGTATTCCCACAACAGGATTGCGCTTCTTCACGGTATACGGTCCCTGGGGGCGTCCCGACATGGCTATGTTTAAGTTCACCCGAGCGATCGTCGAGGGGCATCCGATTCAAATCTATAACTATGGCCGCATGCAGCGCGACTTTACCTACATTGACGATATTGTGGATGGGGTCTTGCGGGTGCTGGTGACCCTTCCGGGGGCTGCGAGTGCTGCGCCGTATCAGATTTACAATATCGGGAATAATCGCTCGGTTTCCCTACTGCGGTTTGTTGAGGTACTGGAGTCAGCCCTGGAAATTGAGGCTCAAAAAGAATTCTTGCCCATGCAGCCTGGTGATGTAACCGCCACCTATGCGGATATTTCAGATCTCTCGGAAGCAGTCGGCTTTTATCCTCGCACGCCTATCGAAGTCGGCATCCCTCAATTCGTTGATTGGTACCTTAGCTACTACAACTGCCAAATGCGTTCTCGAGTTTATCCAGCAGCTTAAATGAGACAGGACTTACGCAGTTGCATCCGATTTTGGCCCCCTTAGCCCCCAATTCTGGGGAAACCGGATACAACATCTCCCAGAACTGGGGGATGCAAGGAGCCATGCGTAAGTCTGATGAGATCTATCACAACAAATTGATAACCACAGTATTTTGCACGAATGATGATTCGGTTTGCCTCGGTGTTGAGCCTGCCAGTGTTAACCACCCGCCAAGAGTTACAAGTTGGATAAGCAGTTAACTGCAATGGTATTGCAGTCTAAGAGCAGGTTAGGACACAGTATTGGGGACGATTCCCCCCTTCACTGATGCCTGCTCCCTATAGAACCTCTGGACTCTATAGAACACTTAAAGAGGTTAGGATAGTGAAATGAATAAGACAACGATTTTCAGTCCATTTTTGGGTCATGTCCGAAATTTGATTCCTTGAAGCTCTTTTTACAAAAAGCTTCCAAGCATTGACTAAGGAGATTCGAATTCCCCTGGGAGTATTACGGTAATGTAAACCCTGAGAAACTTAAGAGCTCTCGAGGTTTTGTTTTGGCGTGAATTGGCGATCGCTACTCGCCACGATAATTTGGGCTGATCGCTGCGATTGATTACAGTTGACCTTCCCACTCCAACATGAGCTCGGCGGAGTTTGACCTCAGCGATCTCAAGATGCGTAGCTCTACTTGAGCATTAGTACCCCGCCGAAAATAGCGATCGCTAATGGGCAATTGCCCCAAATTGAGTACAAACCGATTTTGATCTTGAGTCACTATATCAGCTGGGAGTAGGCCAGTATATTGCTCTTCATAACGGACACGACGATTGCTGCGGGGATCATCGTCAGTGGTGCGATAGATCAACTCGAATTGGGTATTTACAAATTCTGACTCTTGGCCCAGATCAATCACCGTAACGGTAAAGTCTTTTCCTCGTCCGGTCTGGTTACCCCAGGCAAAACTTGTGACTTCATCAGCCCGCACAATGTAGTCAATGGTATAAGTCGTCAGGGTGCCAGCCAACTCGGTGCGACCATCAATCCAATAATTGTCAGGAAAATCAAGCTGTAAGTTGCCGACATCTGTCAAGGTAATGGTGGGCGATAAGGCGAGAAAGGTCGTGGGCGATCGTTCTGCCTGCCAAACAATTTGGGCGTCTGCTTCTAATCGCCCTAGATATTGCTTGTAAGTATCATCCACCGTTGACCCGGCCGCTAACAAGGCACCGGCACCGCGTCGCGTTTCCCATTGGTGCTTCGACAATGATACGGGCTGCCGTAAGAAGAATTCTAACGGCTGAGTTAGCGTTGGTTGCTCTGATGAAAGCGGACTAGCTTGATTAACTAACCAGACTTGTCCTACCCCCCCGGCAGCACCATCGCGGCCATCGCGACCATAGTCTCCAGAGTCGCCGTCACGACAGTCGTAACTTTCTTCTGTGCAGGTGCCATCCTGGCAGACTTGTATGCGCCAACGGCGATCGTCACAGCGACACCCATCGGCACCCACGCCCCCCCGTCCCCCGCGACCGGGCAGTCCTCCCATGGCATTCACCAGCACCTGTCGCAGTTGCGCTGAGTCGGTGTAGTAAATCGTGACATCGCCACCCCGACCGCCTTGTCCCCCATCGCCGCCATCGCCGCCATCACCACCGTCTGGGGCTTGCAGGTCGTAGCGCACATCCTCGGGTTGGGCGGGACAAGAGGGGCGATCGCCTCGAGTCCCATCTTCGCCATCTTGTCCCAGTTCACCGATCGCCTCAACCTGAACGGGAGCGCCATCAGCCCGTACACTTTGCGATTGCCCGTCTCGTCCTGAGCGCCCGTCGCGGCCATCGCGGCCATCGCGGCCATCCACACCATAGGTGCGAATTTGATCAGCCAGGGCGATCACTGTGAGGGGCAGGGGAATCGCCACAGCGGTTGTGGTTACAAGCGCTGTTAAAGCAGCAATGAGATGGATGGAGAGGCGTCGTTTCATAAGCTGTTGGGCGGCGGCGGAACCCTGGCAAAGAATTGGGATAACTTAAAAGCCGCTACAACGCCTCGCTCCGTGATTCCGCAATGATGATAGGCGGATAAATGGATGGACGCATGGAACGTGAGCTTTAGTTCCAGTGAGGGGATGGATGAGACGATCATCCTCATCAGGCCCTCAGCTTTGCCGAGGGATGTCTGACTATCTAGCTCATCCAGAATTCCCTAAACATCAAAGCTGCCGAGCAAGCGAACTTCTGGGTGAAGCCGAATATCCCACTTTTCTTCAACCCGATCTTGTACTGAGCGAATCAAACTCAAGACATTATCAGCAGTGGCTCCCCCCACATTCACAATAAAATTGGCGTGCATGGGTGACACCTGCGCTTGCCCAATCTGAAAGGCTTTGAGCCCTGTCTGTTCGATTAGCCAGCCAGCAGTATGGGGTAACGGATTGCGAAACACACTGCCGCAACTGGGCAAATGATAGGGCTGAGTCGAGCGGCGCTTTTCTAAAGCGGCGTGGGTTTCTGCCATCACCTGGGCCGGATCATGTCCCGGACTCAACTGAAATTTGGCTTGGGTGACCCAACACCGACGCGACTGCAAGCTGGAAGTGCGGTATGCAAAGTCGAGATTTTCTGATGTGAATTGGATCGCTTTCCCAGCTTGAGTGACACCCTGAGCCACGACTAAGCTATCTGCCGTGCAAGCACCATGGGCTCCCGCATTCATAAATACGGCCCCGCCCACCGTGCCGGGAATGCCCACCGCCCATTCTAGGCCGCGCCAACCCCGTCGGGCAGCTTTCCAAGCTAAGTTGGGCAAAGGTTCACCAGCGGCTGCGGTGAGAGCGCCAGCATCATCGTCAAAGGTGACGCCCCGCAAGTGGCGCGTACAAATGACCAGCCCCTGAACCCCACGATCACTCACCAATAAATTTGAGCCTGCTCCTAAAAAGGTCACCGGGAGCTCATTTGCTTGTGCCCACGACAAACTATCAGCGATTTCATCAGGCGTTTTGGGCAGTGCCAACCAGTCAGCTACACCACCGACCCGATACGAGGTAAAGCTCGCCAGGGAAACGCTCTGTTTTAGAGAAAACTCGGGCTGCCGCACCACGTCAGTCGCATCCAAAAAGAACACCCTATTTTACCTTTGCGACAGCCATTGCCTGGTGCGATCACCAGCTAAGCTTGCTGTACCGCTTGCATCTCCGCCGCCATAAACGGTTCCATGACGTCGGGAATCACCCGATTCAGATTGCCCGCTCCTAAAAAGAGAGCCATGTCCCCTGGTTGCAAGCGCTCTTTCAAGACGGTGCTGACGGCATCTAGGGAAGAGCAATACTGGACATGGGGATGGTGGAGGGCGATCGCCTGTCCGACCTTTTTAGTACAGAAATCGGATGGAGCAGCTTCACCGGCACTATAAACATCCGTCACGATAACCTCATCAGCATCGGCAAACGCTTCGGCAAAGTCATCTAAAAATGCGGTAACGCGGCTATAGCGATGAGGCTGAAAAATGGCGACAATCCGCTTGACTTTGCCAGCCAAGGGAACATCACCTGACTTCAGCAGTCTAGCTGTAGATAGCGTTGCCTTAATCTCGCTCGGATGATGGGCATAGTCATCCACAAACTGAATGCCACTGTAGAAACCCCGCCGTTCAAATCGGCGTCGAGCCCCCTCAAACTTAGCTAGGCCTGCCGATAAGTCAGCAAAATCTAATCCCATATGACGGCCAGCCGCAATCGCTGCAAGTGCATTGCTGAGGTTATGCTTGCCCGGTACTGCCAGACGCAAGATGCCCAAGCGGAGCCCCCGCTCCCAAACAACAGCACGGGTACCAGTAGCACCGTAAACGACATCCGTCACCATATAGTCAGCGGCGTTGCCTACCTCAACGCTGTAGGTAATGTCAGGTTCAATGTATTGAGCGATCGTTTTACAGTCAGCCGACACAATGATCGTCTCGGTTTGCTCTGTAAATCGTCGAAAAATATCAACGACATCATCCAACGTGTTGTAGTGGTCAGGATGATCCAATTCAATGTTGGTAATAATGCCGATACTGGCAGAGAGCTTAACAAGGGAACCATCAGACTCGTCGGCTTCTGCCACAAACCAATCACTGTTACCCAAACGAGCGTTACCTTCCCAAGCCGAAACTTCGCCACCGACGACAATTGTCGGATCCATATCAGCCGCCAAGAGGGCATAGCCAATCATGCTACTGGTAGTGGTTTTGCCATGAGTACCCGCGATCGCGATGCTCTGACGCTCATTCATCAGGGCAGCCAACAGGTCTGAGCGATGCAAAATGGGGCAGCCCATTTCTAACGCGGCTCGATATTCATCATTACTCTCGTTGATCGCCGTAGAACAAACCACTTGTGGTAGCACCTGAGAGAGCGATTCCACATACGAAACGAGTGACTTTTCACCACTGATGGGAGAGAGCGCCTGCTCAAAAAATCTCAAGTTTTCGGCTTCTTGACGCCAAAAGATATGAGCGCCAGCTTCCTGCAGCCGCTGAGTAATGTGACTCAGCTGTAAATCCGACCCTGAGACCGGTAGTTGCTTCTGCGTTAAGACATAAGCCAACGCAGACATGCCTATCCCTCCAATGCCAATAAAATGGAAGGGCCTACCGCTGAAATCCACAGAATTCAGCATCTTACACTCCTCAACATGCCACACCACACCAATATCAGGCGTATCATACCAGGTATCCCCAAGATGACCTAAAAACTGGCTCTAAATCGCGAAACCGGCCATTCTGCCTAGGTTGCTGTTCTTTTGAAGGTACCCAACTGGTCAAAATAGCAACCTTAGTAGAGACAGCTACTTTTTACTTGACCAGTGGACGATGAGCAGGAAGATATTAAAACAATGCGGTCGACAGTATTTTGGCTGTCGAAATCTCCCTAGCTCTAAGAGCCATATGCCAATCAATACATCCCTTGACTTGATGGTTCCCGAATATAGCAGGGGTTTCAATTTTTAGAACACATTCCTGCATGGAAATATAAGTAAATTTGGTGGAAATTAAGTTTCGCGTCAGTTTTTTCTACCTGACAGATCTTCAAGCTACAGTGAATGGCTATTTCTTGACCCAGCAAGTCGGATAGCGCTGATTCGACACTGCTGTAGACGATATGAATGAGCTGAAAGTTGGCCAAACGCCAGTGCACTGCCTCAAAAGCAATGTTGTTCAATTTCCCAAGAAGTGGATCGTCACGCCTTACCGGGTTCGATAGCGTATGGAGATATCTGCTACTGATGCATGCCTTATGTCAGACCCTAAGACTCTATCGTCAGATTATGAGCGTATTGCGGCTGCGATCACATTCATTCAAGCACATCATGATCAACAGCCAGATTTAGCCACCATTGCCCGTCACATAAATCTCAACGAGCATCACTGCCAAAAGCTATTTACCCGTTGGGCGGGTGTCAGCCCTAAACGATTCGTTCAACTACTGACTTTAGAAAGCACAAAACGTCGACTGGCAACTGCTCAGTCTCTGTTATCTGTGGCCTTGGACTCAGGGTTATCGAGTCCTAGTCGACTACACGACCTCTATGTCCGTTTTGAAGCGATGACACCGGCTGACTATCGCGCGGGAGGTAAGGGCCTGATCATCACTTATGGATGTCATCCCACTCGCTTTGGCACAGCTTTGATTGCCCAAACCGAGCGGGGTATCTGTAACCTCCAGTTCTATGAATCGGACAACTTGCTTGACGCTGCAGACTCACTACAGCGTCAGTGGCCACAGGCCGAGTTACAGCAACAGCCTGAGCAAACTCAAGCGATCGCCGATCGCCTCAATCAGTCCCTCGCGACCAACGGCAAACCCCTGGCAGTATTGGTAAAAGGCACTAACTTCCAGATTCAGGTGTGGCGGGCATTGCTGACATTACCCCCAGGCGGCTTAGCCACCTATCAAGACATTGCCAATCAGTTAGGTAGGCCGACAGCGGCCCGAGCAGTGGGCACCGCGATTGGCGCTAATCCGGTGGGGTACTTTATCCCTTGTCATCGAGTGATTCGAGCAACGGGAGAAATCGGTGGCTATCACTGGGGGCCGCTGCGTAAAACTATGATGCTCGGCTGGGAAGCCGCTCAATCTCAGGAGGATATTTAAAGATGGCTCCTCTTCAAGTGGCTGAGCTATTTCTATTGGCGGCGCTGTGGGGCGGCTCTTTTCTCTTTATGCGAATTGCGGCTCCTGAGCTAGGCCCCATCTGCTTGATTGCACTACGGGTGTTATTGGCTGGGGTATCTCTGTTGCCAGTATTGCTGCACCAAGGACTGGTGAGTCAAATGCGCCAGCATTGGCGATCGCTTGCTGTCGTGGGGTTGCTCAACTCAGCGCTGCCCTTTTCGCTGTTGGCATTTTCATCCTTGTCGTTACCCGCTGGCACCACGGCAATTTTAAATGGCACGGTACCCTTTTTTGGCGTGGCAGTGGCCTATGTTTGGCTCCGCGAACCGCTCACGCTAAATCGCCTGGTGGGGCTGGGACTGGGGTTTAGCGGCGTCATCGTGCTGGTGGGATTACGCGGCACGGTCCTAACGCCAGAGATCCTGGGGGCGATCGCGACAGGCCTCTGTGCAGCCTTGCTGTATGCGATCGCCGCTCCCTTCATTCGCTTGAATTTACAAGGGGTGCCCGCGATCGTCATTGCCACTGGTAGCCAGTTGACCGCAGCCACTTTTTTATTACCGCTGTTGCCGTTTACCCTGCCTACACAGCCGCCTTCTCCGTCAGCACTGTTGGCTGTCTTGGGTCTTGCCCTGCTGTCAACTTCGCTAGCCTATATCCTTTATTTCCGGCTGATTCATGCCGTGGGGTCAACCCGTGCCCTCACCGTGACTTACCTGATTCCCCTTTTTGCGATTGTCTGGGGGGCGCTCATCCTTCAGGAAGCTATTACTGTATCGATGGTGGCAGGGGGCGCGTTGATTTTGTTGGGAACTGCGATCGCCAATCAAGTCATCAAGCTACCGTTTCAGCATTCTTGACGGCTAAACCAATGATCGCGCGCTACAGCAGAATGCGGAATGCGGAAGTCGGAATGCGGAAACAAGAAGCCTGTTAGATAAGGGTTTCAGGGATTTGGACTGTTTCGATCAAACTGCGGACTGCCATAGCAGCCAGGGACACTATTGATACTCATAAAAATGAGTGGCCAGCAAAAGCTAGTCACTCATTCCTGAGAAAAATTCAACTCACTCCATAGACAACTTCGCTCATTAAGCGCTCAGATAGACCATGAATTTGATGTAAACCGGTCAGAATGACAGCAGTTTTAATCGCCTTAATCTTCGTGCTCGTCAAAGGGATCCGCAAGCTGCTTAGAGGGCGGGCCAAAGGCCGTGTAAACTGCGAAAGCCGTGAAAGCAACGATCACGGCTCCTACAGAAATGATAAGAACTGTTGCAGGTTCCATAGTGGTTTTTGTTTCTTAAGACACTCTAATCCTATAATATTACGGAATATAAAGTGGCGTATAGGTTCAAGACACCGATGGCACAACAAACGCGGCTAAGCAATCTGCTCAAGCCTCTTAACTCCGAATACGGTAAGGTCACTCCC
>CAZLYS010000032.1:9091-12635 GCA_964563415.1 uncultured Halomicronema sp. | reverse complement strand
TAGCCGCATATGGTCTTTACGGTAAGCGAATCCCGCTCGCAATTTGTAGACGCCACAACGACCGGTAATCTCTGCCGTTTTACGATTGGTGTGAAAACAAATTCGTGACTTCGCAATCGTAATGAGCAAGATTTTGCAGATTACCTTTCGCAATCCGAATGGCGGTTCTGAGGCAGCTCAAAAGGCCGCTTGGGAAAGGGCTCATCAAATCGCCATTTGGCCCGGTTTAGTCTGGAAAGTCTGGACAGCCCAGCCAGCTGACGTTGTTTATGGTGGCATTTATCTGTTTGAAGACGAAAACAGCGTGAACGATTACCTACAAGGTGAAGTAGTTGCTGGCATGCGATCGCTGCCGGGGGTGACCGATTTTGCCGCTCAGCTTTTTGATGTCAACCATCCCTTAACTGCGGCAACTCGCGGGCCGCTGAGTTCCTCTTAGAGGGTTCCTGAAGCCCTACTAAGTCAGCTTAATGAAGCCAGCAGCCGACTAACCAAGCTGTTTTAGCGCTGCAAGCGCTGCTTGGGCCGACTCCCAGCGTTTATCTAGGCTAGGCGCTAGCAACTGCTTGAGCCATGTGGCAAAATCGGGCGTCACCTCGGCGAATTCCTCAAACCGAATCCGCAATCCTTTAGTTTGCATTTTGAGGGGTGGCTTACCGGTCAAAGCCTCAGCTAAAGTTGCCCCCAAACTGTAGAGGTCTGAGGTCGCCAACACCCGACCGGCCGACTGCTCTGGCGGCAAATAACCATCAGTGCCAATCATCGTGATGGCCGTAGTACTGGCAGATAAGGCTTTAACGGTCCCAAAGTCGACTAAACAGACTTTGGCCGTTGCCACGGGTAAACCGGGTTGTAAGAGTAAATTGCTCGGGCGAATATCGCGATGAATGATGGGGGGATCATGACGATGCAAGGTGTCTAAAATTTCGAGAGCCGCTTGGGCGATCGCTACAATTTCCGTTTCTCTAAAGATACGAGACTGGCCGAGATACGTCTCTAGAGACACCCCATCGACATAAGACTGCACCAACACCATGGCCTGGTCTTGGGTGGGCATTTCCATCTCAAAATAGCCCAGATAGCGAGGGGTCGCTTCATGATTGAGCAGCTTTAGAGCATCCACTTCGCGTTTGAATAACCGCAGGTCAGTTGCGCTTAAGCCATCGTCTAAAAACAAAACTTTCAAAATCACGGGACTATCAGTTTGGATATCCTGTGCTTTGAGCGTCCATCGCCCAGCCTTTTTTCCCAGTTGGCGCTCTACCTGATAGCGATCGCCCAAAATTTGGCCACCCATTCAGATCCCCTCGATATTACTCGCGACATTAGACGATCGCCCCCTGATCACTATCGCCTTTGCGTTTCTCGTTTCTAACACAAGGAACCTCAAACATCGGCAGAATTTCGGAAACCGTAGCGTTTTCAGCCACGCTGATTTCAGGGTTCTTAACTAGTCACGCTGCCCCAACCCCATCACTCCTGACAATAGGCCCAGCCGAATACACTTCGTAATCAACCAGCCCTCTCTGGCGGCCCAATCTTTTCCTCTAGCTAGGGAATTGAAGCCATTGCCACCATCGCCCCAAATTGCTTTGTCTTACAATAGCTCTGACGTTTTTGGGAGACCCTAGCATGGTTGTTAGCGATCGCTCCCGGTCTCGTCGACCTCGCGGTTCATCCCTGATTGGGGGTTCTCCATGCCCCACCGAGCAAGCATTTCTATACCCATAAACGCAATCACCGGTAACTCCTGATGGCTATTCCTTCCTTGCTTCAGAAGGCGCAGCAGTGGTTTTTTAAGACGCCAGAGCGTGCCCTCGACCAAGCCTACGAAGCTGCCAAAATGATCGAAGCCATTGAGAATGAGCATTTTGATGGCAATCCCATTGCTGCCGCCTATGGCAACTACGGCCAAAGTTCCATGGCCTATTTTCAGGGGGAGTTGAAAAAGTATCTCAACCTGATCAATGTACGCATGACCGAGTTTCGAGCCAGTAGTGCCGTCATGCGGGTGTCTGACCCCAAGATTATGGAAGTTCAGGTCAGCGATCGCGATGACCAAAACCTGACGTTGAATGTCATTGATAAACCGGCCCTCTTTTTTCGCAAGCTGCAATTTGTGGACGAGGTGCGATCTCGCTACAGCCGCTCTGAGGTTAATCCCAATGCCACTGTGGTGATGGTACCGGAATCTGCCACAGCGCCCCCCCGACCAGGTAAATCGACGCCTCTACTGCAAACTCGGCAACAGAATGGCAGCGTCAATGGGGCGATCGCTCCTGTTTCTCAAAACTCGGTGACGGCTGCCAAAACTGAGCAAAATGGTCAGTCAAAATCGGCAGGCCTCTCTGATCGGGCCAGTGTACTGCCACGCTCAATTTTGCGGACGGTCGATCGCATCCGTCAGGATCTTGATCCCAGTGCTGAAGAGCAAGTCGTCAAAAACTTTCGGTCATCTCGCGGACGCACGACCACCGCGATTAAATTTCTACTGTTGCTCATTATTGTGCCGCTGTTAACCCAGCAGTTTGCCAAAAATTATGTCGTTGGTCCCATCGTTGACTACACCCGAACCCAACAAGAAGCTGATATCTTCCTCAACTTAGAAATGGAAGAAGAAGCGTTGCATGAGCTTCAACAGTATGAAGAACGCCTGCGCTTTGAGGTCTTAATCGGTAAAGTTGCCCCCATCCGCGAAGCCGAGATTGAAGAACGCGTCGTGGAAAAAGCGACTGAAATTGAGGAAGCTTATCGTCAGCGCAGCGCCGATTCTGTAAAAAATGTGTTTTCCGACATGTTAGCCGTCGGGGCGTTTGTGCTCTTGCTGACGAATCAAAAACGCGGCATTCTTACCCTCAAAGGTTTTCTGGATGAAATTGTTTATGGCCTTAGCGACAGCGCCAAAGCGTTCATCATCATCCTCTTTACCGATATGTTTGTCGGCTTTCACTCGCCCCACGGTTGGGAAGTCTTGATGGAAGGGTTATCGCGTCACCTAGGGTTTCCGGCCAATCGCGAGTTTATCTTCCTCTTTATCGCAACCTTCCCAGTGATTCTCGACACCGTATTCAAATACTGGATTTTCCGCTATCTCAATCGCATCTCGCCGTCAGCAGTGGCAACCTATAAAAACATGAATGAGTAGCCACTACAGCAGAGTTCAGAATTCAGAGTTAGGGGTAAGGATATTGATAGGTTCGCTGCATGTCATTCATTTGGTAGATCAGCACGGTGTCTGCCTCAGCGCCGCCGCGAGTTAAGGGAACCTCCCCAATCACATTGACTGAGGCAAAATAGGGCTGAAATTCAGCCACCAGCTCTTCTCGATCTGGGTGCAGGCTCTTGAGGGTCAGATACAGGGCATCTTGTCCCATCCAGGTCTCTGGGTCATGCCAAAAAGCAAAACCACGGGGATCTTGGCTAAAGGCTGTAAGCGGCTTTTGAGCCAGTGGGTACAGAGCCATATCCACATACCCCGACAGATAAAATTCATCGGTGAAAACAAAATCCGCCTTGGCCAACGCCGCCATTAGCTCTGCAGACC
>CAZLYS010000032.1:0-9072 GCA_964563415.1 uncultured Halomicronema sp. | reverse complement strand
GCAGTTGCCCAACATTGAGCAAAGTGGTCGAGCCATCCTGCTCAATAGGCACCAGACCTCCAAAGAGAGCAAAGTTGCTGGGCTTTTGCAGCAGCCCCACATTCAAATGCAGCAGGGCGACCAGCGACAACGTACCTAGCAAGATAGCGGTGCCTCCTAACCAGCGACGCACCGTACGCGATCGCCAAGTGCTGGCGCTATGGGCCAACAGCAGCGTCATGCCCCAAAAGCCGGGTGCGGGCCAAGCAGGATAAATGGCTTGCTTGCCGCCAAGCAGTGTAAACCCCAAAGCAATTGGCAGTGACAACCAGAGAATGAGCGCAGTGCGATCGCGGGCAACCCGTTCTCCGGCACTCATGGGGGGATGAATAATAGTTTGAATGCGTTCCAGCAGCCCTTTTGCCGTGCTCCACCACAACGGCAGGCCAATGGTGGGGAATAAGTACAGCAAGCCTAAGCCCCAAGTGCCCAGTGCATCCAGAATGCGATAAGGATTCGGTGCGCCATCGCCCTCAAATCGCAGAAACAAATGAAAGCGAAACGAGAACCAGTCATTTTGAATATTCCACCACCACAGCGGTGTCAGCGTTAGTAAAAACAAAAGCAGGGATGCTAACACCCAGGGCGACCAAAAGACTTTGCGAGTGCGATCGCTGGTCAAACAAAAGCCCACCAAACCGGCACCTAAGATAAAACCGTGATATTTACTCAGGCATGCCAGTCCCACAGTCAGACCAATCAAGGCCACCCGATAGGTCGGTTGATAGGCCGCTTTGGTTAAAGAAGAAGTCGAAGAAAAGCGCCTCGGAATGAATTCCCAAGCGGCCAGCAACAATGTCAGCGTCCAGAAAAAAATCAAGCTGTTATCGGGCGATGTAAGCACCCCAAACGCAATCCAGAAAATGGGGGCGATGGATCCGATCGCGATCGCGATAACCCCTGTTCTTTCATCAAATAAGTGTCTGGCTGTTGTGTAGAGCAAAATCAAGCTGAGGACATACAGCAGAAGTGCCCCCACCCGAATCGTCAGCCCTGAACCCCCACCGACCGGCCACCAACCCACCCCCGTCGTCAGCGCCACCAGCAGTGGATGATCAAAGTAGCTCCAGGCGAGATGGCGACTGTAGAGGTAGTAATAGGCTTCGTCAAACCCGACGGGCAAAAATGTCGCAACTAACAGGCGAAAGAGGAAACCACCGCCTAACCACCACCACACTGCTCGAGAAATCTGGGGGACAAAAAGTTTCATAACACCAAAGACAGAATCATCAGAGGTCGCTACCGTTAGGTCAGAGAGTTTACAGCGGGTATTTTTGAGCGATCGCAGATAAAATGTCGTCTCAGTGCCCTACATCATGACATGGCGTGACAGTCTTGTTAGGAGATGGGTCTATCTGCAGAGGGAACGGCAACACCCATGAAGGGAAGCGCAGAAATCATTTGTGTCGGCAGCGAATTACTACTGGGCGATATCACCAATACGAATGCTCGGTTTCTCGCTCAGGAACTGGCTCAGCTAGGTATTCCCCACTATTATCAGACAGTCGTAGGCGATAATCCATTGCGGATTCAACGCGCTGTGGCCATCGCCTGCGATCGCGCCCGCTTACTCATCTTTACTGGGGGGCTCGGGCCAACCCCCGACGACCTAACCCATGAGACTCTAGCTGACTTTTTTGGTTCCCGCCTGGCAGAACGACCAGAGGTGTGGGCTGACATTCAGCAAAAATACGCTAATCGCGGCCGCGAAATTGCTCCTAGCAACCGCAAGCAAGCTCTGATTCCCCAAGGGGCAGCGGTATTGCCAAATCCTGCTGGCAGTGCTCCGGGCATTATTTGGGAACCCCGCCCCGGCTTGGTGCTAATGACCTTTCCGGGAGTGCCCAAGGAAATGCAGATTATGTGGCGAACGACCGCTGTACCCTATTTGCAAACTCACGGTTGGGCGGCGGACCCGATCCATAGCCGAACTTTGAAATTTTGGGGCATCGGTGAGTCAAATCTCGCGGAGCAAGTGAATCACCTTTTTGAGTTAGAAAACCCCACAGTAGCCCCCTATGCTAGCCAAGGCAGCGTGAAGCTACGGGTCTCGGCACGAGCCGCCAGCGAGGCTGAGGCGATCGCCCTAATCAATCCTGTTGCCGAAGAAATTCTCAAGATTGCTGGCGGTCATTATTATGGTGACGATGACGACACCTTGGCGTCGGTAGTGGGCGATCGACTACGACAGCAAGGTCAGACATTGGCGGTGGCCGAATCTTGCACTGGCGGTGGTCTGGGCCAAATATTGACGGCGGTCGCCGGTAGCTCAGACTATTTTATGGGTGGCATTATTTCTTATGACAACACCGTGAAAATTGGTCTCCTGGGAGTGCATCCGGAAAGCTTGGCGTCTGAGGGAGCCGTGAGTGATCCAGTGGCGTGTCAGATGGCTTCTGGGGTTCGGGCGCGGTTGGGCACGGACTGGGGCATTAGCATTACCGGTATCGCTGGTCCAGGCGGCGGCACCGTGGAAAAACCCGTGGGCCTCGTCTACATCGGCCTTGCCGGACCGGATCGCAGGGTGTTTAGTCACCCCTTTCGGTTTGGGAATCTACGGGGACGCGACTGGATCCGGCACCTCAGTTGTTGCTCAGCCTTGGATCTGCTAAGGCGATCGCTGTAGTCTAGTTAACATTTGCTTAAGGTTGATCATTTGGGAAGATCGGCTATCATCGTTACAGGATGCTTTTTAAGCTAATGTGCTAATCACTCATGTTTCCTAATGTTTGATTGGCGAAGCTAGATCGTTGTTGGGGCATCTAAAGCTGAGACGGAGAGCGCCTTCATGGATATTGAAAAGGTTTTGGAAAAGCTGAAAGAGTGGTTAAACCGACTAGCCGATGCTCTTTTTGGCCCCCAAGCCCAGCCTGAGTCTGAGCCCATTCCTGTTCCTGTTGATGATCGCCGCATTCGTTAAGGCGTGACCCAACCTTCCCTAAAAATTTTGGTGCTGCACGGGCCTAACTTGAACATGTTGGGTAAACGTGAGCCTGGTATTTACGGTCTTAAGACTTTGCAAGACATCAATGTCTTGCTGTCTGAACTGGCTCTACGACTTGGTGTTGACCTTTCAGTAGAGCAATCTAATCACGAAGGTGTCCTGGTGGATCTCATCCAGGGCACCTTTGGTGTTTTTGATGGCCTACTGATTAATCCAGCTGCCTATACCCATACCAGCGTTGCGATCAGAGATGCGATCGCATCTGTTGCCATTCCGACGGTTGAAGTCCATCTCAGTAACATCCACAAACGGGAAGCCTTTCGCCACCATTCGTACATTGCACCTGTAGCCGTCGGTCAGATTTCAGGCTTTGGAGCTGATAGTTATCGTCTCGGCCTGCAGGCACTGGTAGCTCATCTACGGGCTACTTCATCTGACGATTAACCTGCGCATCTGGGTATTGTCAGGATTAACGGGTCTAAAGCGTGGCAAAGCGATCGCTAGCTTCCACCAAAGCATGAACAATACCCGTTTCTGTCGCTGAGTGACCGGCATCGGGGACGATAATGAATTCCGCTTCTGGCCAAGCTTGATGCAGTTCCCAAGCAGTTTTCATAGGACACACTACATCATATCGACCCTGCACAATCACCCCAGGCATACCTCTTAGCCGTTCAGCTTGGTCAATGAGTTGGTTGGGCGTTTCAAAGAAGCCTTGGTTTACAAAATAGTGACACTCGATCCGGGCAAAGGCGATGGCAAAGGCTGCCTCACCAAATTTTTCCATTAGCGCTGCGTCAGGAATTAGCTTGCTAGTGCTTGCCTCCCAAACTGACCAGGCGCGAGCCGCTGCAAGCTGAATTTCCGGATCAGGGTGGGTGAGTCTGCGGTAATAGGCTGACAACAAATCGTGGCGTTCTTCAGGGGCAATTGGGGCCAGGTAGGTCTCCCAAGCATCCGGAAATATATGGCTCGCCCCTGCTTGATAGAACCATTGAATCTCTTCAGGGCGGAGGGTGAAAATACCTCGTAAAATCAGCCCTTTGCAGCGATCGGGGTGTGTCTGCGCATAGGCTAAAGCCAAAGTACTTCCCCAGCTGCCACCAAACACCACCCAGGCATCAATTCCCAAGTGCTCGCGAATCTTTTCAATATCGGCAACAAGATGCCAGGTTGTATTTTCTTCTAAATCAGCGTGGGGTTTGCTACGACCACAGCCTCGCTGATCGAATAAGATAATGTGCCACCGTTCAGGATCAAAAAACTGTCGGTATAAGGGAACTGTGCCTCCACCAGGGCCACCATGTAGAAAGATGACGGGCTTGCCAGTTGGGTTGCCTGAGGCTTCAACGTAGAGGGTATGGCGCTCAGAAACCGACAGGGTGCCGATGTGGTAGGGCTCTATCGGCGGATACAGCTTACGAAGATTAGGAGAGGTCACTCAGTCTGAATCCAAATTGATGTCTGTGTTCCTGCAAATTATAGTGACTGGGATGCTGGACAGACACAACGCCTCAAACCATAGCGCTAATGACCATGTCGTTGCGGAGGATGCTGACGGAGATTGAGCCTATCGAAAAAAAGGTTAGAGTACGGCCTTTATGAAAATCCAAGCGATCACACAGCTGATTGGACTGTCTGATTAACCTGATCAGCCTGATTTTCTAGGCCTGTGACTTTACCACGATCCACTTACCCGTTACCGGATCGCGATAAGCGTTAAACGGATTCTTCTTCAAAGGTCTACGACAAACGTTTGCCATCTCTCAATATCAGCTCTCTATTTTCAAATAATATTCAAACGGTTGACGAACTCCCGTGACACTGACCAACAGGCAGTGTGATTATGCCCGCGAGAGTGTGTGATTTGCCTCACATCCCTGCTATCAAACACTTTGAAGTGGGCTGTCTATTAATAAGACAGCCCATTAAGCATCCAACCTAAGGTTATCTGGTGAATCTAGCTTTATCGTCGGGTGGCTATGCCATGAATGCCGATCGCCGCCACAATGGCACTCAGCAAAAACCAGGTGCCTTCGGCAAATACGTTGATCCGGTGGTTGTTTTGCTTGGTCGCTTCAGCAAATAGTGTATTCAGATCAGCCGTCGCTTGAATGGCCTGCTCAAACGCTAAATAGGCTTGGTCTAACTCGGCCCAGTCAATCAAGGCGTAAAAGCCAAACACCACCATGCCTGCCACACCAGGCAGCACTAGTAAAAAGAGCAAAGCAAATCGGCCCATTGGTCTCTCCCCACTGCTTGTATTTGGCGGAATCGAGTGACCCACTTCAGGCAATCGGTGCAATCGATGACTCTGTCGTTATCGGCATTGGAGACAGTTTAGCCGAGGCACATAGATCAGCCAATTCACAGCGATCGCAGGCGGGTTTACGAGCATTGCAAACGGCACGACCGTGATAGATCAGCCGAATCGACCAATTCTCCCAATCGGCTTGAGGAATCAGCTTCATCAAATCCTGCTCAACTTTTTTGGGATCGGTATGTTTGGTGAATCCCATGAGGCGACTCAAGCGCTTCACGTGGGTATCAACGGTGACCCCAGCATTAATGCCAAACGCATGAGCCAGCACGACATTGGCTGTTTTACGAGCAGCCCCAGGCAAACTGGTCAGCTCTTCCATCGTTTTCGGAACCTCTCCGCCGAAATCCGTTACGATTTTGCGGCAGGCGTTTTGAATGTTTTTGGCCTTGTTGCGATAAAAGCCTGTTGATTTCACCAACTGCTCGATCTCTGCCAGATCGGCTTCTGCCATGGCGTAAGCGTCGGGAAAGCGATCAAACAATGCAGGCGTCACCATATTGACGCGCTCATCAGTGCACTGTGCCGACAAAATCGTTGCGATAAGCAGTTGCACAGGCGTCTCATAGTTCAGAGAACACGTGGCATCTGGATAGAGACGTTTGAGCCGAGCCAATGCCTCTAAGGCACGCTTTTTCTTAGGGAGAAGCTTTCTGCGAGGGGCACTCACTGGAGCAAGTCCTGAAAAATAGCTAACTGAGAGGTATCACGAACGATGAGGAAAACCCCAAGCCCCAGCAATAGTACTAGCCCCGTCTGCATCACGTTTTCCTGAACGCGATCAGGAAGGGGTCTGCCACGTAGGGCTTCCACTAACAAGAATGCCAGTTGTCCGCCGTCTAAAGCCGGTAAAGGCAGGATATTAATAATTGCCAAGTTGATACTGATGATGGCAGTAAAAGGGAAAAGAGTTGCTGCATTAGACGCCGCTAATCCGGCACCTTGCTCAACAATTTTCACTGGGCCAGCCACTTGGCCAGCCATCTGAGAAAAATTGGTAATGAGCATAGCGAACCCTTGGACTGTCTGCAGAAGCATGTCCTGAAATTCTCTAGCCGCCAGAGTAAAGACTTCAAACACCGTATTGGCACGGCGGTATACAAATTCACCATTGCGCTGCAACTGCACACCGATGATGGCCGCATTCTCAGGACCAAGCTCAGGAGTCACTGTCAGATCGAGAATTTGCCCATCACGCTCAACTGTCAGGTCAATAGCTTGATTCGGACTGTCCTGAATTAGATCAACAAAGGATTTCACTGAACTTTCCTCGGTGCCAAATTCGATACCATTAGCTTCCAAAATGACATCGCCTGATTCAATGCCTGCTTGCGCTGCTGGGGAAGCGTCGGAAACTACTTGAGGAATCAGAATGCCGGGTGCAGGGTCAAAAGACTGAGGAACCCCGACCGACGCAAACTGGACGACAAAGACGAGGTATGCAAACACTAAGTTAGCAATCACGCCTGCACTGATCACGATCGCCCGATCTAGAATGGGTCGATTTTTGAGCAGATCAGGATCTTGAGGCGGAATCTCGCTTTCCGGATCGTCGTCGGGAAACCCTACAAAGCCGCCTAAGGGAATCGCTCTCACCGCGTATTCCGTTTCAGGGCCTTGATACTTCCACAAAATTGGCCCAAAGCCGATGGAAAAGCGGTTAACGTGAATTCCTTGGAGACGGGCTGCCAGAAAGTGTCCCGATTCGTGAACAAATACCAGCAGAGCAATGACGCCGATCGCGGCCAGAACGGACATAGATTTTTAAGTGTCGCAACAAATACGTTTTTCTATTCTATCCGTCTACACCATTTATCACCGGAAAACTTGTTTCTGAGACTGCGACAAAGTCGGAGAGTGGGTTTCAGGTGTCGGGTTTCCGGCTAAGGAGTGCAGCACTTCTGAACCTAGTGGTGTGTCAAGCCTTAAATTTAGGGTTGTGCAAGTCGGGGAAAGCAGAGGGAGCAAGGGGAGCAGGGGAGCAAGTACCCTAATTCTTAGTCTTGACGCTGCACTAGTGCCATGCCTGCAAACCTGGTAACCCATACCCTCACACTCCAACTCTCTGGGCAGGCTACGCCATTACACCCTGTTCCCTGTTCCCTGTTGCCTCTTACCTATTCCCTACTACCTGAAACTCAATACCTTTTACAGCCATTCCCGCCCCATATACGGCTGCAGCACTTCTGGCACTTTTACAGAACCGTCTGGCTGTTGATAGTTTTCCAAAATCGCGGCCATGGTGCGACCGATCGCGAGTCCAGACCCATTGAGCGTGTGGACATGCTGCGTGCCTTTCTTGCCTGCTTCCTTAAAGCGAATGTTGGCTCGTCGTGCTTGAAAATCCCCACAGTTCGAGCAGCTAGAGATTTCGCGATAGGTGCCAGATGAAGGTAGCCAGACTTCCAAATCATAGGTTTTCTTGGCGGAGAAGCCTAAGTCACCAGTGCAAAGCTCAATGACGCGGTAGGGCAGTTTCAAACCTTGCAGAATGGCTTCCGCATCTTGGACTAAGGCTTGATGTTCGTCCTCAGAGGTTTCAGGCCGGACGAATTTGTACATTTCGACCTTGTTGAATTGATGCAGGCGAATCAGTCCTCGGGTATCGCGCCCATAGCTCCCCGCTTCTCGGCGAAAGCAGGGTGTAAAGGAGCAGTAGTGAACAGGCAACTCTTCCGCTTTGAGAATTTCGTCGCGGTGCAGGTTGGTGACGGGAACTTCGGCGGTGGGAGAAAGCCACAGGTCATCGTTTTTGCACTGAAAGCTCTCTTCAGCAAATTTGGGGAGCTGTCCCGATGCGGTAAGGGAGGCAGTATTGACCAGATACGGTGGAATCACTTCGGTATAGCCATGTTGGGTGTGGCGATCGAGCATGTAGGCAATCAAGGCGCGCTCTAGCGCTGCACCGACGCCCATCAGAGCCACAAACCGGCTTTGGGCAATTTTGGCCGATCGCTCAAAGTTTAAAATACCCATGGCCTCACCCACCTCCCAGTGGGGTTTCAGGACGGCGCTGTTTTTAGGCAGATACTTATCACCCCAGCGACGAACTTCGACGTTTTCGTCTTCGCTTTTGCCGTTGGGTGTGGTTTCGCTGGGCAGGTTGGGGATCCCTAATAGAATTGCTTCGATTTGTGCTTTGAGTTCCCGCTCCTTGGGCTCCAGTTCTCCGAGTTGGATTTTGACCTGGTTCCCTTCTTCCCTCATCGCTGCCACTTCTGGGCCTTTGGGGTCAGCGCCTTCCCGAATTTTTTGGCCGACAGACTTGCCAATTTCGTTGCTGCGGGCTTGGAGCTGCGATCGCGTGCCTTCAATCTCGCGTTGTTGCTGATCTAGATCAATGACTGACTGCAAATCATAGTTGCCCCCTCGGCGATTGAGGGCAGTCTGTACCTCGTCGAAATTTTGTCGAATGGTTTTTAGATCCAGCACGCGATCGCTTCCTCTTTCCGGCATTCTCAATACTAAGGATGTCAGGGTATCACGCCTTTGCCAAGACGATTCAGAATGCGGAGTGCGGAGTGCGGAAAAGGATGTTTGGCAATGAGCGATCTCGTTTAGAACATCCGTCGTGCTCGTGATCTGCTAGGACTGTCTCGACAGCCATGCTTCGTAAGCTTCTAAACTAGGCCCAGCGAGAATGCCCGACCTTCGCAAACGGATATTGATGCGATCGCTAAGGTTTGACAATTGCTCCATCCAAGGGGACAGTCCGATGCTGGATTGCATTCTAAACTCCAACAGACCATCGCCCCAGGTCAACGTTTTG
>CAZLYS010000031.1:0-12717 GCA_964563415.1 uncultured Halomicronema sp. | reverse complement strand
CCTTCGTCGCGGGCGAGACGGCGGCTGTAGGCAATCGTCTCATCGTCGCTGACTTGCACCACCTCGTCTAACAAATCGGTTCGCAAGACCTCGGGGATGAAACCAGCACCAATGCCCTGAATTTTGTGAGGGCCAGAACTGCCGCCCGAAAGCACGGGACTGTTCTCTGGTTCCACCGCAATAATTTGGAGACCGGGCTTACGGGGTTTGAGGGTTTCGGCAATGCCCGTCACGGTGCCGCCAGTGCCGACCCCCGCGATGATGATGTCCACATCACCCTCACTATCCGCCCAGATTTCCTCAGCGGTCGTCTCGCGGTGAATCGCCGGATTCGCCGGGTTTTGGAACTGCTGCAACATATAGGCATTGGGGATAATGTCGGCCAGTTCACCGGCTTTCGAGATCGCCCCTTTCATGCCCTGGCTACCGGGCGTCAACACCAGTTCTGCCCCGTAAGCATTAAGCATGGCGCGGCGTTCTCGACTCATGGTGTCGGGCATGGTGAGCACCAACCGATAGCCTCTGGCCGCTGCGACCATGGCCAGGGCAATTCCTGTGTTGCCAGAGGTTGGCTCAATGAGGATGGTTTTGCCGGGTTCAATCGTGCCCGCTTCTTCTGCCGCGCGAATCATGTTGGCCCCAATGCGATCTTTGACTGAGGCCGCTGGGTTCATGCCTTCGAGTTTGAGCACAATGCGAGCCGCACAGCCCTCTGCCTGGGGTATGCGGTTGAGCTGCACGAGGGGCGTCTGGCCAATGAGTTCAGTAACGTCGTGGGCAATGGGCATTTTAGTCTCCTTGTTTACAGGCCACAATTTGGTAAATGTGCCAATATTTATCTTCGCCAAGGGCAGTTTTACCGGGGTGCTCTTCTTCTTCAAAAAATTCAACATTGAAGAATTGCAAGAGTTGATCAACTTGCGATCGCGTGTGGGTCAAAATGTTAGATAATTCGGCCCAAGAATCGCGATCGCCAAACAGTTGCCCCGAAAATCGACCACCCTTTTTCAGTGAAGTCACAATAACGTCCCACAGCTCAGAAAAATGTTCGGCGGGACAAAAAGGCAAACAAAAACTAGCGTTAACCAAATCGACCTCTGGCGGCAAAGTGAGCGCTTCAAATTTTTGGACGCGAGCCTCCAAATACGTACGGTTCAGGTCTTGACGCTGGCGTAATTGGTCAATTGCCTCAGCCTGCCCATCGATGGCGAGTACTCGCCAATCTTGCTGTAACAGGGCCGCCGTATCGCGCCCATTGCCACAGCCCAAATCCACAGCAAATCGGCGATTTTTGCCCGCTTTAGAATCGCTTTCAGTAGTAAATAATTCTAAAGCTTTCATTAAAGTTTCGCGGGGAGGACGACCTTCCACCACTTTGTAATAACTCGACCAGCGATGCTCAAACTCCATGAAACTTTGGTCAGGACTGTCTAAATTGATTGGTTTCCAACGTTTCCAAAAGTCACACATGGATCGCGATCGCGCAAGGCGATTACCTGAGAATGAAGTTTCTTGAAATGGTCTCAACGAATGGCTGGCAGGAAGCACCAGAGATTGGCTGGATCCCCCTTTATCAAGGAGCAAAAAACAGCTTGTGGAGAGCCGTTTGTTTATAGAGCAGCGATAACGGGGGAATCCTCAATCCTCCAAGGAGACTAAACTGTAACGGTTTGAGCCGCAGCATTGCGGCTCTCTATTGGAACGGACCTTGGGATGAAGGTCAACTCAGCTTGATTACCCGAGTTAGGTTGCCGCCAGCGGCTCGTACACGTGGCAGCCTTTGGGGCAAACGCGATCGCAGGCTTGGCATCCAATACATTTAGCGGCATTGACGACTGACATCACTTTGCGTTCAATTTCGTCATCTTCATCATCTTCATCAACAACCTCGCCATCTTCATTCAGCGCAATGAGGGCCATCACGCCTCGCCCACAGGCTTTAAAACAGCGACCGCAGCCGAGGCATTTGTCTTTAATGATCTCTTTCAGATATTGGGGAGTCCAAGCTTCACCCCCAAATGTCAAACCAGTTACATAGCTCATGACACAGTTCTCCTCTCAGTGCGTAGCGATGCAATCGTCCTAAATGCGCCATTTTTAAGCTGCTAGCATCGGGAAATCAGCTTTTAGCAGCTCTAGCCAGTTGGCGAGTCGCTGGTCAGTCTTATCGCTTTCGTTGACTTCATCCAACGGCAAACCGACAAATTTCCCATCGCGAATGGCGGTTGATTTTTCGAAGGAATAATCAGCGGTGTCAACCGCCCCGACGAGCTTGGCTCCTAAGGCTTTGAACTGGTCGTACATCAAGCCCAGGGCACCGACAAAATGCTTGCTGTGACCTTCGCAGTCGCCAGGGCCAAAGAGGGCGATCGTTTTGCCAGAAAAGTCTGGCTTATTAACCTCCATATCAAACAGGGGTTCGCGCCAATCGTTTTGCACTTCCCCCGCTCCCCAGGTTGAGCAGCCGAGAATCAGATAGTCGTATTGCAGCAGGTCGTCAACATCGTCGAAGTCTTCCTCCATGCTGTAGACATCGCAGACATCTTCACCGATCGTCTGCTGAATTTTCTCTGCAAGTTCTTCCGTCGTGCCAGAGGTGCTGCCGTAGAAAAGGCCAATCTTAGTCATGGGAAAGCTCCTTTGGGTGAAGTGGGTGGGGCAGGGGCGAGGCATTCTCGTAACCAGGTATCGGCAGAGTCCAAAACGCGATTCAGAGAATACCTCGCCCGTACTGAATGGGTGGGAGAAGGTGGGATCGGTGAAGTCGCCACACCTTCTCTCGGGCGAGCGATCGCAACAATCAGACCAAATAGGGCTCCATGTGGGTCTTGATCGTCAGGTCAGAACGGGGATAGGCAGAACATAGAACGACAAAGCCCTTCGCAATTTGCTCATCTTCCAGGAAGGACTGATCTTCTTGATCGACTTCGCCTTCGACCACTTTACCCACGCAGCTAGAGCAGGCTCCAGCCCGGCAGGAGAACGGTAGCTCGATGTCATTCTCTTCAGCCGCGTCGATGATGTACATGTCATCTTCGACGGGGATGGTGATGTCGATTTTGCGCTTTTTGTTGATTAGATGAACTTGATAAGTAGTCATGGGAGTTCTCCTCTTTTGGGGGTGGATGGGTGCGGAGTGAGTGTGAGGGGAGCTGGGTAATTGGGTGGCTGGGTGATGGCATTCGACCCTCACACACTGCTACCCTCATACCCTCACACGCTTACGAACAGGACACGGCTTCGGGCGTACAGTCTCCGGCTTGGAAGGATTTACCACAGCCGCAGGTGCCAGTAGCGTTGGGATTGGTGAATTTGAAGCCGCTTTCTAGCAGGCTGTCGATGTAGTCCACAACGACGCCGTCTAACAAGGGGGCACTATGGGGATCGATAAAAACTTTAAGGCTGCCAGCCTCGACGATTTCGTCCTCAGGGCTGGGGGCGTTAACGACTTTGATGTCGTATTCGTAGCCGTTGCAACCGCCATCTTTAACGGCCAGTCGCACCCCACGCTCAGGAGTGTAGTTGGGGGTGCCACGCACAAAAGTGCGGAGGCGCAATTCAGCGAGTTCGGTGAGGGTGACAGGCATGGGGGTCTCCTTATGAATAGATGAGTCAGGAAGGCGTCAGTGAGAAACTGGATGGAAATCGACCTAGAACAGGGTCGATTTACTTGACGGTTTGCATTGATGCCGGAAGGGGCAAAAGCGGGGACAGTTGGGCTTTAAGACGCGATCGCCGGTCGCACAGGTGGGATAAATCAACAGGACTGCTAAGCTCATACCTTTGAGTAGCAGGGGCGCGATCGCCAGACCGGCCAGCACACTAATCAGAGCGGCAATCAAGGCCAGAAACTTGGTCACTTCGTCCGCTTGGCGTTGGCTATAACGCCAGAGGGCGATCGCCAAGCTAAAGAGAATCAGAGCAGTCCAGGTCATGGGTCAAACTCAGCAAGGGGCTGGGGTCGCGTCAACGAGGCGATTGGATAGGGTTGGGTGAGAGATCGCCCCGCAAACCGGACAATCGGGATCGTGATAAGGGCGGCGCTTAGCAAATTCGGCACGGGCCAAATCCATCGTCAGCAGTTGCCCCGTCAGCGGTTCCCCCAGGCCAGTGATGAGCTTGATCGCCTCCAGGGCAGCGAGGCAAGCGAGGCTGCCAGACACCGCACCTAAGACCCCAAAGCCCCAGCGATCCCAATCGGGCTTTTCGGGATATAGGCAGGTTAGACACGGCGTTTGCCCCGGCACGATGGTGGTGAGATAGGCTTCCATGCTGTTCATGGCGGCCTCAACCATCGGCTTACCCCAGCGCACACAGGCTGCATTCAGCAGATCCCGTTCTTTGAAATCAAAGGCGCAGTCCAGGGCGATGTCAGCTTGCTGCACCAGGGCATCGATGTTGTCAGCACTCACATATTCACAAATGGCCTCAATCTCGATATCGGGGTTGAGGGCCTGCAACGTCTCCTGGGCTTTGAAGACGCGGGGCTTACCTACCCAGTCATCGGTCATGAGCACTTGGCGGTTCAAGTCGTCCCGAATCAGGTCGCCCCCCCGCACCAAGATCAACTTGCCGACACCCGCTACGGCGAGATACAGCGCGGCAGTGCCGCCCAAACCACCCACCCCCGTCACCAACGCCGTGGTGTTTTTGAGCTGCACTTGTCCAGTTTCACCAAAACCGGGCAGCATCATTTGGCGGCGATAGCGATCAATTTCAGTGGGGGTCAGGTTAGGCAGCATGGCAAAAGGGGAAGGAGAGTAGCAGGGTGTAAGGGTAGATGGGTAGCAGGGTGGAGTAGGTGTTGTAGGTGAAATAGATGAGTAAATCGAGTGGCCGGGCAGTGGGGGAATTCCTCGTTCCCTATTCCCTGTTCCCTACTCCCTTTTCCCTCACTCCCTACTCCACCTCAATATCGGAGACCATCACAACGTTGCTCGGCTTGTCTTGAAACACCTTGAACAGCTTTTGCTCTACCGAGTTGGAGGTCAAAAACAGGTCATAGGCGTTCCGCAATTCGCGGCTGTAGGCAGCGAGTAACTCGGCTTCGCTCTGGTTTTTGTCAACGCCTTCTACTAACTGTGAAAACTTCCGCAAAATATGCAGACGATTGACGTTTACGACTTGGGGGTCGTAGCTCAAGCCAAAGAATTCAAAGTACTCTTCGGCATCTTTCAACTGGTTGAACTGGGATAGAGATAGGATTGCGGTCGTCATTGGGCGGCCTCCAGGGTTTTCAGTTGTTGCTTGAGTTCACGGAGCTGGACATAGATGGCGTGGGTTCGCTCAGCGGCTTCGGGCAGTTTTTCTAAATCAGTGGGAAGACCTTCGGCAATGTCGTGAAGATCCATCTTCATCTGACCGGCTTTGCTGTTGAGCTTTTTGATTTGCTTTTTCAGCGCCTCAATATCGTTGGGAGTGGTGGTTGCTGTGGTCATAGGCAGAATGGGGGAAAAGGAGTGGTTGGGTATTTGGGTGGCTGGGTGAAATCGGTGGGGTAGATGGGGTAGGTGGGATGGGTGAAATCGTTGGAATACAGCCCCTGCTACCCTGCTACCCAAACACCCTGCCACTCTTTAGACGTCAGCGACTTCAGGGAACTTCTTAGCGAGCTCAACCCCTCTTGTAACCAGCTTTTCGCCTTCTTCGTTGAGCTTTTCAAGGGAGGCGAAGCCAAAGCGTTGGGCATCTCTCAAGGTTTTGGAGACGAGCAGAAGCCGTCCAGAGAAAACCAAGGCCCAACCAAAGCCTTCATGGCTTAGGTCGATAACCACTTGAGATAACAGGCCCGACTCTTCTTCGATGCGGTAAGCCACCGCCCGATAAAAGGCCAACACCCGACTTTGGGTAATGGGGTCAACATCGCCCTCGACAGAAATCTCCCGCTTTTGGGCTTTGCTGAGCACATAGGGCTTGAGCAGCAGCTCATCGGCCCAATTGCGGTAGGTGCCGTAGGGGTCATTGGCGCGGATTTGTTGGACGATCGCCTTCAGGAAAGGCGAGTTATCAATCACGAGTGCTGCGTCTATGGCAGCAGCAACAGTGGCGGGGCTCATACGAGTATTTCCTCCTCGATAGTGTCAAAGTCATCTTCAAAGTTGCGGGGCTGGCTCTTTTGCAGCGCCTTACGTAACCAAGGGGGCGGGCTGCCGTTGAGGGTTTCGACTAACCGGGTCAGCACGTCTTGAATGTCGTCTGCCTCTGTCTGGGCCTTGACGGGGGTAATATTTTTGCGAATGAGTCGGGCGGCAGCACTGCCCCCGATCGCGGAAACATAGACTAAGGTGCAGCCATCTAACGCCTTGACTTTGGGCTCTAGCTTGTCTTCGTTGCCGTCTTCTTTGAGATTGCCGCCAAATTCCAGCGTCTCTAGAAAGGTGTAGCCAGCAGTATCCACCTCATAGACATCAACTCGATTGGCCGAGCCAAAGTGGGCGTTAATGGTTTCAGAGTCTCGGGTTGTGAATGCAACTTTCATCAGGGGTCTCCTTGTGGAAATCAAGCGGCGGGGAGTAGAGGCGAGTCAGTAAAGCCAAATCCGGCGTTATACCAGCAACTCGTGACTCATTTCCCCCTGGCCTTCTCGCCAGCTATGCACCAACGCGTGGGCATTCTCCTCATCGGCTTCTAAAAACAAGTTGCCGACGTCAAACAAAAGCTGAGTAGTGCCGTCGTAGCCAACGGTAAAGCGGCGACCATTGCCGAGGCGATCGAACACGGGGAACCCTAAGCGATACAGCGGCACGTCCAGCTTCTTCGCAATGGCTTTGACGTTGGAGTTGCCGATCACCAAGTCAGCGCCTTGGGCCAGCTCAGCAAAGTCTTCTAAGTCGCCAATGGTGACGGTGTCGAGGGGCAAATCCTTTAGGAGCTTTGATTTAGTCGTGGTGACGGCAGCGTGAACCTCGGCCCCAGTAGTTTTGAGCCACCAAGCCATGGTGTGCAGTAAATCGGGCTCTAGGGCCAGGGCCACCCGCTTGCGACCAAAGAAGAAGTGAGTATCAAGAATGGCGTCTTGTAGCTGCTGCCGTTGGTGGAGATATTTTTCGGGCACGGGCTGGCCGCTGATGTCTGACAGCTTTTGCAAGAAGCCATCCACCTCGCCCAAGCCGGTCAAGCTTTTGAAGACGGTGAACTCAGTGCCAAAGCGCTGCTGCAAAACTTCTGCAGCGGTGGTCATGATGTGGCCGATCGCGAGCGTGTAGCGCGATCGATAGAGCGTCTTCAGCTCTTCGACGGTGGTGCCGCCGCTAGTCACGGCACTGTATTCGTCAGACAAGTGACCATCCAGCGACATGGACAAATCGGGCACCATTACGGCCTTAAGGCCAAACGCCGTCACCATGTCTTTTACCGCCTGCACATCTCCTGGAGCTAAGGAGGGGCCTGCGAGTACCGTGACTTGAGCCTGCTTTTCATAGGCAGAGTAAGGGTAGTACGGGTCAGCGTGCAGAGCATCCACATCCACGCTGTCGTCATGCTCGATGGGAATATCGCGCACCAGTGCTTCGACCGCAGCGGCAAACCCATCCTGCAATGCCCCTTTGAAATCAGGCGTTGAGGCAAAGGCGATGGGGAGGTTGGCAAGTTCGGGACGGCGCTTGCGAATCGTGCGAAGGATACCGTCCATATCGTCGCCGCGAGTTTCCGTCAGGCCCGTGGTGCAAAGGCCAATGATCTCGGGCTTAGATTTTTCCAACAGCGTTAGCATCGCCGTTTCCACATTGTCCTCACCACCGAGGATGGTTGAGACCTCCGTCATAGCCGTCGTGGAAAGGGGAATCGCTTCCCGAAAATGGCGTACCAGCATCACCTTAGCAAAGGCCGTACAGCCCTGAGAGCCGTGAAACAGCGGCATGATGCCTTTGATGCCGAGGTAAGCCAAGGCGGCACCGAGCGGTTGACTCTGCTTTAGCGGGTTGACAGCCACGCCTTTGCGGCGAGAGACCACTTTGGTCGGGGTCGGGGGGGCGAGCAAATCCTCGGTAGCAGCATGGGTCTCTAGCACTTTCTGACCCACGCCGAGAACCGGCTCGCCTAAACCATCGTCCTTTTGCTCCCAAGGGGCCACCCGGCGCACTTGCTCCCAAATGGGGCTGTGTAGCGCTTCATCCAGCTCCTTGGCCATCTCAATCATGCCGATGTATCCGGCATAAGGGTGGTGGCGTTCTTGGTTGATGTCGAGAAACGGGATGCGTGCTTTGAGAGCAGTGTATTGGTTGCGCCCTCCGGCAATCAGCATGTCCGCTTTGGTTTTGGCGATAACTTTCAGCAGTTCTTTCGCATTGCCTTTTTGCAGCATCATGCCGTCTTTGCCGAGCAGGTTTTTGATGCGGGCTTTGTCTTCTTCGGTGCTCTTTTTGGTGCTCGTCGCGACGACATCGATGCCCAGGTCATGGGCTGCCGAGATGATGGACCAGCTCTTAACTCCGCCGGTGTAGAGGACCACGCGCTTGCCCAGTAAACGTTCACGGTAGGGGGCTAAGGCGGTGGTGAGTCTGGCAGTTTCCTCGGCAATGAGGTCTTCAACGCGAGCTTTGAGCGCATCATCGTTGAAGTGGGAGGCGATCGCCCGCAGCAAGTTGTTGATATCCTCCACGCCGTAAATCGACGCTTCGATATAGGGAATGTCGTAGCGCTCCTGCATTTTGTGGGCCATGTTGATCAGCGCTTTCGAGCAGATCATCACATTGAGCTTGGCCCGGTGAGCGTAAGTGATTTCCTGATAGCGGGCATCGCCGGTAATTTTCGAGAGCACTCGAATGCCCACTTTTTCGAGCAGCGGCGTCACGCCCCACATCTCACCCGCGATGTTGTATTCGCCAATCAGGTTGATGTCAAAAGGGGTGGTGTATTCTGGTTCGCCCGTGCCGACCACGTACTCCAGCAGCGCCTCACCGCCGATGCGGTTACCGAGGTTCTTGCTGCCAACAAAGCCAGGGGAACTGACGGGAATGACGGGGATGTCGAATTTCTCGCTGGCGGCTTTGCACACCGCTTCCAGATCATCCCCGATCAGCGCCGTGACACAGGTGAGGTAGACAAACACGGCAGCGGGGTTGTAGCGTTCTTTAACTTCTCGCACCGCCTTGTAGAGCTTCTTTTCGCCACCAAAGATGATGTCGTTTTCGCTCAGATCAGTGGTGAAGCCCATTTTGTAGATCATCGGGCCAGAAGATAGGCTGCCCCGGCTACCCCAAGAGTTCCCGGCGCACGCGATCGGGCCGTGAACCAAATGCGCAACGTCAGTGATGGGTACGAGCGCAATACTGGCACCATCAAACGCACATCCGCCCTGAGCCGCACCCGGCTGAGCTTGTTGCTGACAGGCTTTGTTTTTGCCCTTGCCTTCTTTTTTATGGTTATGCTCGCAACCCGGCTGGGTTAGGAGTTCATTGATTTTGCCCGAGGTCATTTTCATGGCGATGGGAGCGGTAAGGGGTGAGAGAGTACATGAGGGAGCGGATGGATGGGGCTGCAGGGGCGAGGCATTTCGTGAATGGCGTTGCTTGATAGTCCCGTCAGTGACAACCGAAAGGCCTCGCCCGTACGGCATGTGTGTGATTCGAAAGGCCTTGTCCGGAAGAGGAAGGGAGATCGCCTCAATCGACACAAACGTAATGGGTGATGTCTTCGCCACAAACATCGGCCAGGTAGCTCAAAGCACGAAATCGGAGGCCAACCAGCTCGTTATAGACCGGGTTGAGTTCGCAGAGCGGGGGAATGTAGACTTCGCGACCCAGCACTGAAAAAGTGCGCTCAAACGGGCAGCAGCAGGGAATCACCCGACAAATTGCATGAGCAAAGCGGCGGTTTTTGACCTCAATGCGATCGAGCCAGCGGCGTAGCGGATTGACAATGTCAAAGCCACCAGGCTGACGCGGGGTGGTTGCTGTGGCATGGGGCTGGGTGTGAGAGGAGAGTGCCATCGTTCGAGCCAAAGGGTTAGGACATCAGAAACTGGTTTTATGAGAATGGTGCATCGCTGAGCGGATGCACCTTACGAGGGTCGTTTGCAATCAAACAACTCAGAATTCAGAACTTAAAACTCCGAATGCTCTACCAATCTTCTTGGGCAATCAGGGGTTTGTATTCTTCTTCAATCACATCGAGTTCGCGGCTGAGGCAACCCACTACAAAGTTCGATTCGATGAAGTGGACGGAATAGATGTAGGCCCGTTGCAGATAAGTGCCAATGCCCACGATGTAACCAACGTCCCCTTTTTTAGCGAGGTGAAAGCCAATGTCTTTGCCGGGGAACGTGCCGTCGTTGCGAATGACCTTTTTGACCCGGACGCGGGTACCCATATCAAACTTGGGGGGGCTATCGATTTCGATTTCGTCGCTGAGTTTCATGGCGGCTTAAGGGGAAAGTAGGGACAAAGAACAATAATTAGGAGGGGCCAGGGGGAGGAGGGGCCAAGGGGAAAGTAAACATCACTCTCCCCAGCTCCCTTTCTCCCCAGTTCCCTTCCTCCTTAACGGATCAAGTCAAAGGAGATGTCCGTCTTGGCTGGGATGATGGTCTTGCGATCGAGTTCATCCAAGATGGTGTTAACAATCCAGTTGAACTGGTTGATTGCGCCCTGGTAGCCCAACGTCGCATAGCGGTGCATGTGGTGGCGATCGAAGATCGGATAACCAATGCGGACCAAAGGAGTGTGGGTGTCACGCCAGAGGTACTTGCCGTAGGAGTTGCCGATGAGCAGATCAACAGGCTCGGTGAACAGCAAGGAGCGCAGGTGCCACAGATCCTTCTTGCCCCAGATGGTGGCCTCTTGGCCGTAGGGGTTGTTGGTCAGCACTTCGCGCAGTTCTGCTTCAAAGTCGGGGTTGCTGTTGGTGACCACAATGTGGACTGGCTCAGCGCCCATCTCTAGCAAGAACTGAGTGAGGCCAAAGACATGATCCGGGTCACCGTAAAGCGCAATCCGCTTACCATGAATCCAGGCTTGGGAGTCGGTTAACGCATCCACTGCCCGGCCCCGCTCAGCTTGTAGCTCTTGAGGAATGGCCTTACCGGTAATGGCGGAAAGCGCCATCAAGAACTCATCAGTACCCTTGATGCCAAAGGGACGGAAGTTGTAGGTCTTCTGACCCCATTCCTTAGTGATGTATTCCTGAGTCTTGGGTGTGGTGTACTTCTGGAAGAAGAAGCTACCTTCCGCATTGATGGAGTCGCCCGCTTCCTCAAGGGTGGTGAGCCCGTTGTACATCTTGAATTCGCCCGTGTTGGGAGAATCGAAGGTGTCGGAGTTATCGGACAGGATGGTGTAGTCAATGCCGAATAGGCCCAGGATGCGCTTCAGCTCACGGAGGTTGCCGATGTAGGGGTCAAAGCCCAGGTTGAAGTTGAACTTACCGTTTGTCGTTTCTGCCTTTTTGCCCTCAGTCAGCGTCTTGAGAATGCTGACCAGCATGTTGTCGTAACCCGTGATGTGGGAACCGACAAAGCTCGGGGTGTGAGCCGCAGGAACGGGTAGCTCCTGAGGGATCATCTCTTCGTTCTTAGCCGTCTGGATGAATGCCCCAATGTCATCCCCAATGACCTCAGCCATACAGGTGGTACACAACGCAATCATCTTGGGCTTATACAGCTCGTAGGAGTTCTGTAAGCCGTGCTTCAGGTTGTTGAGGCCGCCAAACACTGCTGCATCCTCTGTCATGGAGGAGGAAACTGCCTGGAAGGGCTCTTTATAGTTTCTGGTCAGGTGGGTGCGGAAGTAAGCCACGCAACCTTGGGAACCATGGCTATATGGCAGTGTGCCTTCAAAGCCAGCAGCGACAAACAGAGAACCGAGGGGCTGACAAGCTTTAGCTGGGTTGACCGTTAGGGCTTCGCGCTCAAAGTTCTTTTCGCGATATTCCCAGCTCTTAGTCCATTCAGCGGTTTCAGCAACTAGCTCAGAATCATGAGCCCCTTCAAACTGGCGCTTATATTCAAACAAGTCCTGATATGTATCGGTCTGGAACAAGTCAAAGTGGTCTTGGATTTTGCCGGGATCGCCAGCATTCTCTGGCACTTGAGGATTCGTGTTCTCAGTCATGATTGTCTCCTTGGGAGGGGGGAGTGAGTGAGTGGAAGGGTGGATGAGTGGGGGAGTAGGGGAGTCGGGGGTTAGGGGGAGTGGAGGAGTGAGGAAAGTGGCACCCCATCACCCCATCACCTCATCTCCCCGGTCTCTCTACTCTTCTTGCCAAGGAGCTTGCACTAAGCCCCAAGTGGGATTGTTGATGGCCATATCCATGTCACGGGCAAAGACTTCAAAGCCTTCGTAGCCGTGGTAGGGACCGGAGTAATCCCAGGAGTGCATCTGGCGGAACGGTAGAGCCATTTTCTGGAAGACGTACTTCTCTTTGATGCCAGCCGCGATGAGGTCGGGCTTGAGCTGCTTAGCAAACTCTTCAAATTCAAAGCCACTCACGTCGTCGTAGATGACGGTGCCTTCTTTCACGTAGTCGGCGGTGCGCTTGTAGTCATCACCGTGGCCAAATTCATAGCCGGTACCGATGACGTTCATGCCCAGGTCTTCAAAGGCTGGAACCACGTGGCGGGGACGTAGACCACCGACCATCATCATGACGGTCTTGTCTTTCAGGCGAGAACTATACTTCTCAACGATCGCATCCATCCGGGCTTGGTGCTCAGCGATAACGCGCTCAGCATTCGCTTGAATGGTCTCGTCAAACTGTGCAGCAATCTTGCGCAGGGACTTA
>CAZLYS010000030.1:0-12837 GCA_964563415.1 uncultured Halomicronema sp. | reverse complement strand
CACGACTTGGTTGAGGGATGGCAACTAGCTAACCTGACTTAGTAGGAAAAGTCAGACAGGGATGAGGCCATAACAGGATCGGGATGGCGCGTGGAGAGCAGCAGATTGGCTTAGTGAAGTGTTGCAAGAGCTTGGGCTACTGCGATCGCGCCCAGTCCAAACATTTCTGCATTTGCATCCGCATCGTGGCTTGATCTGCGTGATAACGGCGACCGTGCCCCGGCAACACCCACTCAAAGTCATAAGTCGCTAGCTTTTCCATAGACTTGACTAACTCTGGCCAGTCATACCAGCAGTAATTGCGAAAAGCATAGAGCTGATGCAATCGCGCAGACCAGGCTAGATGGTCGCCTGTGAATAGGAAGCGATCGCGATATAGCAATACGGTATGGCCCTTGGTATGTCCGGGAACGGGAATGATCTTGATGTCTGGTGCTAGTTCGATGGGATTTAGCCCTTTGAGGGGATGCTCAAGATTGGCGGTGCTGGCAGTGATGTCGTCAATATGGAGGAGGCGATCGCAGCCAAAGCGATCGTGAAACTTCTGGTGATCAGCCACATCATCGCGGTGGGTCAAATACAGATATCGCAACCCACCCATGGCTGCTAACTGCTTAACCAGTGGTGCTGCAAACCGGGGCGAATCAATCAGGATGTTGCCCTCCGGTCGCTGAATGAAGTAGCTTGCCGCCCCGTAAGATTTCTCAGAATGGTAGCCGCAGTGATACACATTTTCCGCAATGGGAATGGGAAAGCTCGCCTGAGCCGCCTTCATTTCTTTGGGTGGTTTGACGGTACCAATAGATGCCGTCGGGCAAGAAAGTACGGCTTGCAGAGTCGCTAATCGTTCGACCTCAGTCGCGGGTTGATGATGAACGGCGGACATGCCGTCTTCGCGGGTGAAGACCTCAGGAACCATCCAACGGCAGGTGTCGCAGTCAATGCAGGAAGTGTCGACATAGATATCACCATCCACATTTTGAGAACGACGATCTTTGAGGTGAGCCATCTTCTGCAACTCCACATGCAATGACATCCTATGTAGTCAGTCTATCGTTGGCTTAAGATCACCGTGTGAACTCATTTCATCAGCCGCCCTCCAAGACAACCTTGGTACCTGTCAAAAATGCTGAAAACAGCTGTCCCAAATGAGTATCCGGTCAGACTCATCGCTGACATCATTCACCAGCACAACATCTGAACCCACCTCAATGGTGCCAATGATGCTGGCGCGATCGCCCAAAACAAGCAGCAGTTCTAGTGCCGTTTCCGCAGGCAGACAAAGGACCAGTTCAAAGTCTTCGCCACCATAGAGACACCAGTTCAGTGCCGTTTCGCTGCCTATCCAAGGCGCGAGCGATGGGGGTATGGGCAGGCGCGATTGCATCAACTTGGCTCCGACCCCGCTGGCTTGGCATAGCCACAGCACAGCATTTGCCAGTCCGTCGCTGCTGTCCATGCCTGCTAGTCCGTAAAACTCTTGATCTTCCAGGGCTTCTAATAATTCAATGACATCTAACCGGGGCACTGGATGCTGGTGGGTCTGAATGAACGCTTGCCGATCAGCCTTTGAGAGTAGAGCTGACTTTTGGGGATGTAACAGCAGTTCTAACCCAGCCCGCGAGGCCCCATGCCAACCCGTCGCGAGAATGACCTGGCCCGGTTGAGCCCGATCGCGACGAATGACTCGCTGTGGTGCAACCTCCCCCACCGCAGTGATCGAGAGGATGGCTTGGGCCGATCGCACCACGTCGCCACCGATAATTTTGCCACCGTAGATTTGTAGGCAATCGGCCATGCCTTGATAAACCCGCTCGACCCAAGTGATTGGCGTTGTCTCAGGCAGTGCCAAGCCGACTGTGATGCCAGTCGGCTTGGCTCCCATGGCGGCGAGGTCGGATAGGTTAGCCGCGATCGCCCGCCACCCAACGTCTTCCGGTGAGGTCGTGCGATCGCTAAAATGCACGCCATCGACTAGCACATCGGTGGTGATGACTTGAGCATGCGATCGCGGCGGCAGTACCGCTGCATCATCGCCCAGTAAATCCTGTGCACAAAAAGGCTGGAGTCGCTTTAGCAACTCCAGCTCACCAATATCAGCCACCGTCGGCTGACCCATGGAGATGACTCCTTACGTCGTGGGCTCTACCAGATTTTCTAGACCGTCAAGCACCTTGGCAGAGATAATGCGATCGCCTTGTTTAAGCTCTTCCAGCAGCTCCTTGTTTTCGACTACGCAGCCAAAAACGGCAAAGCGGCCATCCAGCAAGTTCAGACCAGCCGGGGTCATTTCTGGCTCAAACAAAAAGAAGAAGAACTGTGAGGAGCCGCCATTTACATCGACCGCAGGCCGGGCAAAACCCATCACACCAAAGGCCGAAAACGGCAATACCGGGTCTTCTAAAAAACGACCCAGCTCTTCTAGAGTGGCACCATAAGTCGGCACCTCATCACCCTTGACTAAAATTTCCAACGGTACCGCGCGATATTCCCCCGTCACCGAGTCAATAAAGCCTTCCTCAGGACCGACCGGATCTCCCGTTTGCAACACATAATTATCTTCAGCCCGAATGAAGGGCATATCGTTATAAAAACCGCGCTGTACTAAGTCGACAAAGTTGCCACCCGTGACCGGTGCCGAGTACCCATCAATAACGGCGACCATCTTACCTTTGTTGGTTTCAAACTCAACGGTGGCACGGCCTTTGAGCTGAGGTAAGCTACTGTACTCTTCTGGTACTTCAAACGGAAATGCCTCAACCATCATGGCCTCAATCGCGCCCACTTTTTCCAACAGCGAGCCGCGTTGAGTCCATACAGTCTCTCGATTCTTGGCTTTCGCACCTTCGACGATGACATCCATGCCAGCACGAATATCATCTAAATACTCACCGGCTAGTTCCTGACTGTCTGGCCGCACATCGGCCAAGATAGCATCACGGCGTCGCCCCAGCAGCTTACTAACTTTATTGGCGTCGCGAATAACGGGCCCCCAGCGCTTGCTGCGTAGCCACTCTGACAACCCTTCTAAATCTTTTTGAACAGTCCGAATATCTTTATTGTCAATCGGTAATGAGTAGCGTAGCAACGCACGACCATCGGTTACCGCGTTACCCGGTGGCAAATAGGCCACGAGGGCTGAGGGCAGCGGGGCAGCTTGGGCACTACACTTGGCTCCGAGGGTCGCTTCTCCGGTGAGCCAACCGCCCCAAAATAAGACACTCAGGGCCAGGCAAATGAGCCATCGGTTGAATACATACATGGATCAGGCTCGCAATGAGTCACATTAAGCAAACGTCTTCGATCTTGCCATAGCGCGGGCATCTCCAGAAGCATTCTGGAAAGTTGGCGGCTGAGCGGTAAAATGAGATGCCGATATGCAAAGAGCCACGGGTAGCCAGCGTTATGATTTCCAGCAACGACTTTCGTACGGGCGTCAGTATTGAACTGGATGGGTCAGTTTGGCGGGTAGTCGAATTCTTACATGTTAAGCCAGGCAAGGGTTCGGCCTTTGTCCGTACGAAGCTCAAAAACGTCCAAACTGGTAACACGGTTGAAAAAACGTTTCGCGCGGGTGAAACCGTTCCCCAGGCCAACCTAGAGAAAAAGGTGATGCAACATACCTACCGGGATGGCGAAGATCTGGTCTTCATGGATATGGAAACCTATGAAGAAGTTCGCATGGGCGAAGGTCAGGTGGGCGATCGCGTTAAGTATCTCAAAGAAGAGATGGAAGTCAATGTGATCAGATGGAATGAGCAAATTTTGGAAGTTGAGCTGCCCAACTCTGTCGTCCTCGAAGTCACGGAAACGGATCCGGGTGTCAAAGGCGATACCGCCACAGGCGGAACCAAGCCGGCCATTGTGGAAACGGGAGCTCAGGTCATGGTGCCTTTGTTCATATCCATCGGCGAGAAAATCAAAGTTGATACCCGAAATGATTCGTATTTAGGTCGGGAATAATCTGCAATTCTCCGGTGGTCTTAGACTCGGGAGGACTTCACGCTGTTGGTAGGGAGTGCGATTAGTGGAATTGAATTTCAATGAACTGCGGGAACTGGTGACAACGCTCAGCCAGACCGACATTTCGGAACTCACCCTCAAAGGGGCCGATTTTGAGCTGACGCTCCGCAAACAGGGGGCGATCACCTCGGCCAGTACCCCCGTCATTACTGTTGCCTCTCCGGAACAGCCCGTTACGCCTCCAGTTGTCCCGATAGCCCAACCTGTCGCGCCTACGCCGCCTGCCGCTACACCCACGCCGCCGCCTTCAGCCGACTCTAATCTCCTCGAAATCACTTCTCCCATGGTTGGCACGTTTTACCGTTCCCCAGCCCCAGATGAGCCTTCGTTTGTGGACATCGGCGATCGCATTCAGACAGGGCAAACCGTTTGCATCATTGAAGCCATGAAGCTGATGAATGAGCTAGAGGCCGAAGTGTCTGGAGAAATCGTTGAAATTTTGGTTGATAACGCTCAACCCGTCGAATTTGGCCAAACTCTGATGCGGGTCAAACCTCACTAGGCGAATTCTTTTTGAGCCATATCACTGGACTGAAGTTTTCGGAATGAGTAAGCCTTGCCACTCGTTCTATAGCAACGACCCATGACGCTGGCACGACACACCGAATAATGAAAAAGGGGTGGACATTATGGGTGCGGCTTGGTGGGTCAGGATAGGTTCTGGTAGAAAGTTTTGATGATTTCGGTGAAGTCTCCACCCACCCTACGGCGGCTGTATTTTCAAGGCAACGGCCCATGACGCGGGCGCGCCACTCCAAAGGATGAAAAGGATGCCTCGGGATTCGGGCGGTGGGCGGTGGGTCAGGACACGCTCTGGCAGGGAGTTTTGGCCGATCTGTGAGGATGTGACCCACCCTACGAAGAGGTTGTTTTCAAGGCAAATCGTAGTTTGATCCGATTATCCTAAATTGCTGAAACCGTTATCCGATAGACATTCCGAATTCTGCATTCCGAATTCTGCATTCCGAATTCTGCTATGTAAGGCGCTCTTAAATATCACCTTCTCCTTCAAAGAGCGTGTCCAAAGGTTGGGCGTTGAGGCCACCTACCTCTTGCAAGTAGCGGGATAAGACATCGTTTTGGCCGTGGGTCACATAAATCTGTTTTGCATCTGTGGCTGTGATTGTATTGATGAGACTCGACCAATCCGCATGATCTGAGAGGACAAACCCCCGTTCGTAGCCCCGCCGTCGCCGTGCGCCCCGCACCGCCATCCACCCAGAGGCAAAGGCGGTTTGCGGTGACTTGAAGCGCTTCATCCAGCTAGAGCGGTGGCTCGAGGGGGGCGCGAGTACCAGATCGCCCGTATATTTGTGGCTTTTGGGCATATCAGCGGTGTTGATCGTGGGCAGCATTTGCACACCCTGCTCTCGATAAATGTCATTGAGGGCAGCGATCGCCCCGTGCACATACACCGTCTGGTCAGTAAATTTGGTCAACTCTGCCAGCACCCGCTGTGCCTTGCCAAAGGAATAGCAAAAGAGAATGGAAGGACGCTCGCGATCGGACTGCCACCATTCATAGATCTGGCGTGCCGTCTCTGCGCCGGCATCCCATTTGTAGATCGGTAAGCCAAAGGTCGCCTCAGTAATAAACACATCACAAGGCACCACCTCAAACGGTTCACAGGTCGGGTCGGCACAGCGTTTGTAGTCACCTGACACGACCCAAACTTCATCTTTGTGCTCTACCCGTACTTGGGCTGAGCCCAGCACATGTCCTGCCGAGTGAAAGGACACCCAAGTGTCGCCATATTTCAGCTTGTCACCGTACTGCACGCCTTGTAGAGCAATGTCCTTGCCGAGCCGTTTGCGTAAAACGCCTGCAGCACTGGCGATCGCAACATAATGCTCAGAGCCCGATCGCGCGTGATCCGCGTGGGCATGGGTAATAAGTGCTGTTTCTACTGGTCGCCAGGAATCAATGTAAAAATCTCCGGCTTCACAATACAGTCCCTCGGGACGGACAGTAATAAGAGACATGAATCATACGGTTTTAGTTTTGCAATGTCCCACTTGAGGGAAACGTTACCTAATTTGTCTCCTGGGGAATAGTTAGTGCACAACATGATACTAAATATCCCCCATGAGCACCCACCTATATGGCTTAGTTTTAGAAGCGGAGATTTTCGTCGTTAGAGGACGTCTGAAAAGTTCGAGTTTGGGCTAACCGTTTGAGCATCAGACGAATCATGGCTAGATAGATGAAGGCCTCCGAGGGTCTACCGGGGTCAGAGACCATGGCACGTCACGATGGCAAAGTTGGGAACTCAGGAGATCCTGTGAAGTCCTCCAACGTGGATTTAGGGTGGCACAACCGGTAAAACCTGGAGGAAGTCTGATACTTCATGGGAAGTCGAATGTCCTCAGAGTAGTGATGAAGTGGAGTAACGCCCGTGGAGCGAAGGGGACACTTCCCCTTCGCTCCATGGTAACGCCGACCACATTCAGAGGTGGAGCCTTGGCGACCCCGGGAGTTGAGCGGATAGCGAGTCGGATTCATCCCCGCTTGTGAAGGGTTGGATTAAGAGGCTTGTGCGGGAAATTCGCAAACAGGCTTCTGGGAGGGAGTCTCTCCACAATATACGGTCGAATCATGTGACACTCCTAAACCGAAAGACAGGAGCAACGGGGAATACAAGGTAGATCTAAGTATTGGAGGAGTCCTCTCTACCCGACAAACTAGGCCTATGTACGTGAAAACCTTTACAGATACTAGAAATAATTCAAATGATTTATTAGGGAGATAAGTTAGAGATGCCCAAGAAACTTATATTGCGTGAGAGCTTTCACCAGTTTATTTTCTACATGACCGCAGTCTTTCTAAGTTTACTTTCTATAAAATGGATTTCCGCTGGCTTTGAGTTTCTGATTTTCTCAAATAAAGAAGGAGAACCAAGAGACCTTTTGGCACACTGGACAGAACAAACATATGTAAATAATGGAATTAATCCATATCGATTAGCAGCACCAACATTGGATTTACCTCAATCCAATATTGGTGCTGCACACTTTCCTTGGATGCGCTCTTTCATATCTGGGGGGCTCTTATATTCGCCAGATTGGCCGCTAGTGAGATACCATTATGCATTGATTCAAGCACTTTCTTTATTGGTTATTGCTTGGTTTGTCTGGGGTTTCCTGAAAGGCTATGGTTTCCGTTCAAGGTTGATTCTAGTATTATCAGCGACTGCATGTAGTTCTATTTTTACGAATCTCTGGGTTGGTCAATTGGCGATAATCTTAGTCGCTGCTCTTTTCCTTGTCCTAAAGTTTGGCAAAGTCCATTTCTCTATATCTGGAATATTATTAGGATTTAGCCTCATCAAGCCAACTTTGACTGCTTACTTCTTCCCGGCAGTAGTTTTCTTCGGAGGCTGGAAAATAGCGCTCATCGCACTCTTGTATATCGTTGCTGCAACTATAGATGTTTTGGCGAGAACTCAAACAGGAATGTTTGAGTGGATGGCTCTTGTTCTAGATAGTGGGGAAGAATTATCGAGTTCAGGATATTCATTAATACATGTTTTCTCCCCTGTTCTCAACGCCATTGGAATAACGGATGCCAAGGTTATTCTTCTGTTAGTATTGCTAGTCGTTTCAGTGGTTAGCTTGCTGCTGATGTACTATAACCGCAATACCTCGTTACTCTTACTATTTTCAATTGCTTCAGTGGCAGGAAGACTAGCAACCTATCACCGAGCATACGATAATTATATAATCGTTTTTCTGATGATAGCCCTCGGCGCATTGGCATTTAAGCACTCCAGAAAATACATATGGTTTGGCTTTGCTCTTGTTTGCTTATCCCTATGGGGGCCAGTTAGACTAAACAACAATGAACTTTACAACTTTTTTCAACTTGTTTCTTGGATTATTGGCCTTTCTATTTTGATAGTAGCCCATCACGAATTTGAGCAGGGTTCTAGACAATTGGAAGACTATTCAGTGGAGACCCCCTCAGAGGGTGTTTGATAAATCGTTCAGGCAGTAAAAAAGCCCACTAGACTTAAGCTGAACGTGAGTAAACATCAGCGGGCCAGAGAGCAGGGGCAAAGTTTATCCGAGTGATACAATTCTAGCCTTGTAATGTCCCATCTCATGCCAGGCAGTTTGATGGAGACATTGCATAATCAAAACTGTATTAGGGAATAACAGAGATCACCAACACATTGAGGTCAAGGCACCAGACTTGACATTGCGGCTAGGAAGCCGTCTCGACCGGTTCGGGAGTCGCGACTGTAATTAATGCCAAATCAACCTTGCTCTCGCTTGGTTCAGCCATTTCGGCACGAATATTGGGGCCAAAAAACTTTTCAATCTTGGTTTGTTTTTCCAGCCATTTGCTGAGAGGAATAAACGGAGAATCAAACTCCAGCACTAGCGCGTAGGCCCCATCAACCGCTTCCTCTCGTACAGCGACTAACTCGGGACGCTCCTCGTCAGTGGGAGATAGGCCCAAGCGTTCTAACACCTCGTCTAGGTGCGCTGCTTGACCGTAGCGATAACGCGTGACATCGCTACGCACTTGATTTTGGGTTGGGGTCGCCTGCTGTTCACGTAAGGCCACTACTTCAGGTGTCGTCTCTTGAGAATATTGGGTCGGCTCTAACTCTGCGGCTCGTAGGGCCAAGCCGCCCAATAGCACTGGAATACCATAGAAGAAGCCCGCCAAGTTAAGCGTCGCATTCTCTTGAAAATAGGCCACAAATCCGACAAGCGTTAGGATTCCACCCACGACCAACAGCACATTTCCTAGAGACGTTTTCCGCAACATAACTTTTTTCTCGGACTTACCTAATGGATTGTATCGCTCTATCTCCAGGGCCGCAGCACCAGCGCCTCTGACAGGGTTCCTCGTTCCAGCTCAAAGTGCTGTGTATAGAGGCTTCCAGTATCGCAACGATGAGACCGTGAACGCTGGAGACGCGGCAGTCTTTAGGGTGTTGGCAATACTGAGAAACGAGAGACACCTGAATGTGGCACCATCAGCAGTCACCCATAGAAAGCTGCCCTAGATTGGGCATGTGGGTATAGATTCCTCTCATGGTTGTGAAAACATCCTTTCGGCAAAACTGTGAGCGATCGCTCCAACAGACAAAATTGTTGCTGCTTCAAGAGTTTCGGACACTGTTCTACGGACTCAATTTATCGTCGTTACAGTTTGGGAAGGCACCGAAATGCCCTGAAAACGGGTAAAATCGTTCGTAATAAATCTTTATTGAGATCGATTCATTAATATTGCTTTTAACTTGCGCTCATTGCCCGATTCGAGAGCCGTCAACGGTCATCCACTCAGAACTCTTGAGAGCCTTTTGCTGACTGAGTATCGGTCAACTTCATTCTTAAGAGCCTGCGTTTCTACAAACTTAACCGGCCAGAAACTGCCCACAGTCAACCCTCTATTTTTTAAGGATAGTTGCTGGATATGTTGCGCATTTTCACCGACTTTGACGGTCCGATTATGGATGTGTCAGAGCGGTATTACCAGGTCTATCAATATTGTTTGCAAGAGGCGAAGGAGCCAGAGCAGTCCGTCACCCAATTATCGAAACAAGAATTTTGGCGACTTAAGCGGGCTCAGGTACCCGAGCGCCAAATTGGAATGATTTCAGGATTGCATGACGATCAAGCTCGCCGTTTTGCCCTGCTCCGCCGCGAAAACGTCCACAGTCACGATTACCTCAAGTACGATCATCCCGTTTACTCATCGGTCGATGCACTGCAACAAATCCAGGCCCTGACACCCAACTTGGCTGTCGTCACGATGCGGCGACAATACGCCCTCAGCTTTGCCTTAGAGCAATATGGATTAGGGCATTTCTTTCCGGCAGATGTGCAGTACTGCCTCCCTAATGTGTATGTCAAAACCCACGACGTCATCGAAAAGACTCGGCTAATCGAAAAGGCCATGGGTGAACTACCCCCGGTCACAGAGACGTGGATGATTGGCGATACTGAAGCCGATATTGCGGCAGCACGATCGCACGACTTGCCAGTCATTGCCGTCCTGAGTGGCATTCGCAATCGCGATCGCCTCTCGACCTATGCCCCTGATTTTATTGTCGACACCCTGAAAGACGCAGTGGCCATAATTGCCACAAGATGAGCCTGAGAGCAGCGTCTCCAACGTGACAATCCAGCGTCAGTGGTCTTTTAGCCAGTTAAAACTGCTGCAAAAAGCGCAGGTCGCTGCTGTAGAGGCGGCGGATATCGTCAATTTCATGCTGCACCATTGCCAAACGCTCAACGCCTAGACCAGCAGCAAAACCAGTGTAGACTTCTGGGTCGTAGCCCACCGCTTTCATGACGTTAGGGTCAATCATGCCGCAGCCCAGCACTTCTAGCCATTGACCATTCCATTCCACGTCAACTTCCGCTGAAGGTTCGGTAAAGGGGAAGTAGCTCGGGCGAAAGCGAATAGGGATGTCACCAAACAATGCATCAATGAACGCCCGAATGGTGCCACGCAAATCGGTGAAGGTAATCCCTTTATCCACCGCAAAGAACTCAATCTGATGGAACACGGCAGCGTGAGTGGCATCCACAGTATCACGGCGATAGCAGCGGCCCGTGGCCAAAACTCGGCAAGGGGGCTCGTGCTCTTTCATATAGCGAATCTGCACATTAGACGTGTGAGTGCGCAGTAAGTCACCGTTGGGTAAATACAGGGTGTCTTGCATGTCACGGGCAGGGTGATCCGGCAAGAAATTCAGCGCTTCAAAATTGTAATAATCGGACTCGACTTCTGGTCCACTCGCGACGGTGTAGCCCAAACCCACAAAAATCTCGGTAATTTGGTCAATGATGCTGTTAATGGGATGCACCCGACCCTGTGCTTGATAAACACCGGGCATTGTGACGTCTAGAGTTTCAGCCGCCAACTGGGCTTGAATCGCGGCATTTTGCAGGGCCGTCTTCTGACTATCCAACTGAGTTTGGATGGCTGTTTTGACCTGGTTAGCCAAAGACCCGATGCGCGGCCGATCTTCGGGAGGCAGCTTGCCCATACCCCCCAGCACTTTGGAGACTTTACCCTTTTTACCCAGGTAGTCTAAGCGGATTTTTTCTAACGCCTCTAGACTGTTGGCCTCGGCGATCGCCGCTTCACCATCAGACTGTAGGGTTTTCAAATCAGCTTCTAAACTTGTGGAAGGTGGGGTCATGCTAGGCATTGAATACAAACTCTATGACAGCTAAAGAGAACTTGAGAGAATTGGTGGGGAAAACAGCGTTTTAGCATCCGCCACGATCGCTCTATCCAGCTCTCCTAAATCAACCTCGGCCTACCCTCATCTGGGCTCAGCATCGACTGATGGGCAAGTGAACCTCAATGGGAACACTCTAACCACTCTATTGTATGAGGTGCGCGATCACCTCAGCCAGCATTTATCGCCATGCCAACATCTTGCATCGGGGTCAAATTCAGGTCACCTAATGAATCCCGATTAGCTGCCGCCCCTACAATTAGATCTCTGTTAACTGACCGCTGATGGCGCTAACGAGGGCAGCCAGATTGAGACTCTATGAGATTACTAATCAGTAACGATGATGGCGTTTTTGCCATGGGTATCAGGACTCTAGCCGACAGTCTAGCCACTGCCGGACATGAGGTTGTCGTGGTTTGTCCTGATCGCGAGCGCTCTGCAACGGGGCACGGTTTGACCCTACATGACCCGATTCGAGCCGAGTTGGTGGAAGGGGTTTTTCATCCCGAAATTCAAGCGTGGGCCTGCTCTGGAACGCCCTCAGACTGCGTTAAGTTGGCGCTGGGAGCCATTCTTGACCACCCCCCCGACATGGTGCTCTCAGGCATTAATCAGGGAGCTAATTTGGGGACAGACGTACTCTATTCCGGCACGGTCTCTGCCGCTATGGAAGGGGTGATCGAAGGGATTCCGGCGATCGCCCTGAGTCTTAACAGTTTTGCTTACCCTGACTTTAAGCCCGCAGCACACTTTGCCCAGCAGTTGTTAGCCACGATCCAAGACCATCCTTTGCCCGAGCTACTGTTGCTGAATGTCAACATTCCACCAGTTAGAACTGGCGACATCAAAGGGTGTGTGATTGCGCGGCAGGGCGTACGCCGCTACATCGACTCATTCGAGAAACGCATTGATCCTCGCGGCAAAACTTACTACTGGCTCGCAGGGGAAGTGCTGGAACCTGTAGAGCATGATGAAGATAGCTATCAACTATTGGCTGAAAAACTGCAGCAATTGCCTCAATTCCAGGGCCTCGAACAGATCCCCACCGATGTTATAGCGATTCAGCAAAACTGGATTACGATGACGCCGCTGCAATACAACCTGACCTCTCACTTAGGCATTGGGCAACTGCAAGCTTGGCAAGCCCAGTGTGATCTCTCGCCACATCGTCCTGATTCCTCAGGCGAGCCGCTGAAATCATGAACAGATTCCAGTGCGTGAGCCACATCTGTGGCTTTGTAAAGATTCCCCACAAACCGATTCGATAGAATTATCTTGGGCAACACTTTGATCAAGCGGTCTTTCGAAATTTTCAATACCATTAGGGCATATTAATGGTCAGTGTCGGGGCAGATTTCGCAGCGACTCGCCAACTCTTGAAGCAACACACCCATGTCTGATACAGAAAACCAGTTCTTGATCCGTTTTTGGGGAGTCCGTGGCAGCATTGCCTGCCCTGGATCTCACACTGTGCGCTACGGTGGCAATACGTCCTGCATCGAGATGCGCGTGGGCGGCAAGCTATTGATTTTTGATGGCGGCACTGGGCTGAGAGAACTCGGAATGAAGCTGCTGTCCGAGATGCCCATGGATGCCACCATGTTCTT